>CAJOQS010000001.1 GCA_905236925.1 uncultured Lachnospiraceae bacterium
CTTCGGTGAATTCCTTGCCGCACGCGGAATGCGTCAGGCTCGTATTGCCGAGACCGAGAAATACGCTCATGTTACATTCTTCTTTAACGGCGGCGTAGAGGCTCCCAACGAGGGCGAGGACAGGATCCTTGTTGATTCTCCCAAGTATGTTCCCACCTACGACAAGAAGCCCAGAATGAGCGCTTACACTGTATGCGACAGACTTAGTGAGGCTATCACAAAGAAGGATGAGAACGGCGAGGCATATTACGATGTTATCATCTGCAACTTCGCCAACCCCGATATGGTAGGTCATACCGGCGTTATCCCTTCGGCTGTTAAGGCTGTAGAGGTTATCGACGAGTGCCTCGGCGAGATCGAGAACTTCATCAAGGAAGTTAACGGCCAGATGTTCATCTGCGCTGACCACGGCAATGTAGAGCAGCTGATCGACTACGAGACCGGCGCTCCCTTCACCGCTCATACAACCAACCAGGTTCCTTTCATCGTTGTAAATGCCAACGGCGTTAAGGACCTCAAGGAGGGCGGAAGACTCTGCGATATCGTTCCTACCATGCTTGACATGATGGGTATCGTTAAGCCCGCCGAGATGACAGGTGAGTCTCTTCTTGTAAGATAAGCGTTTTGACAGCGAAAAATTGTTGTTGAATTTCGAAAATGCTTATGATAATATATTCAAGGCGTGACTAAATATACTTCTGAAGGGGAGGTGTTAAAATGGGAGCTTTGAAGATCATTTGCACAGTTCTTTATATTCTGATCTGTGTTGCTATAGTAGTTATCGTTCTTATGCAGGACTCCAAGAGCGAAGGTCTTTCGGCAGCCATCACAGGCGGCGCCGCTTCGAATTCTTACTGGTCCAAGAACAAGGGACGTTCCAAGGAAGGTATGATGGCTAAGGCTACGCTTGTACTTGCTGCGTTATTCATCGTTCTTTCGATTGTTCTTAATCTCAGCGCTATGCAGTGAGCCTAGTGAGTGAGCCTCCACAAAGTGGAGGCTCATTTTGCGTTTGTTAGGCAAAAATCGCGATGATTCAACGCGTTTTTGCCAAACGCAAAACAGCGGAGTTAGCTGCTCACGGTCATGCTGAGGTGTTTTCGAAGCATGACTTCCTTTTTTTACAAAAATAGTATATAATATATCCTCGGAATCTATTTTAAGCGAGGTGATCCTATGGAACGTGAGGAATTCGAATCAAGAAAACAGATGATTTTTGAGTTTATCGACAGGATTGACTATAAACCCATGAAGATGAAGGAGCTTGCGGGCTTCTTAAGCGTTCCGCGCGCTGCCAAGGAAGAATTTGTTGAAGTGGTCATGTCTCTGGTAAGCGATGGAAAGATCATAATCGATTCACGCGGTCTCATAAGGAAGGCCGGAGGCAATACCTATGCCGGCGTTTTCTCGGGAACCTCGAGGGGCTTTGGTTTTGTGCGCATTGACGGCGAGACCGAGGATGTATTTATCAGTCCTGACGATGTACATTCCGCAAGAGACAAGGATCGTGTTCTGATCACCCTGAAAACAGAGGGCCTTCGAGGCAAGAGCAGGGAGGGCATCGTCCTCAGTATTCTTGAAAGAGGCTCGTCCAATGTGATCGGAACCTTCCAGAGAACGAAGACATACGGTTTTGTTGTCCCGGACAATCAGAAGTTCGGCAATGACATATATATTCCCCATGGCTTTACAAAGGGCGCTGTAAGCGGCCACAAGGTCGAAGTCGAGATAACAGATTTTGGCGGAGAAGGAAAGAATCCCGAGGGACATGTTGTCGATATCCTCGGTCATATCGATGACCCCGCGACCGACATCCTCACTGTTGTCAGAGCATACGGCATTCCTGTCGAATTCCCTGAGGGTGTTATCAACGAGCTTAAGACCATACCGAAGGAGGTTGCCGAGGAGGATAAGGAAGGCAGGCTTGATCTGCGGGATACACTTATCATCACGATAGACGGAGAGGACGCCAAAGACCTTGACGACGGTGTTTCCCTTACCTATGACGGCAAGCTCTATCATCTCGGCGTGCATATTGCCGATGTATCAAACTATGTTCGTGAGAATTCTCCGCTCGATAAGGAGGCACTTAAGCGCGGAACCAGTAATTATCTGGTTGACAGCGTTATCCCTATGCTTCCTCACGAGCTTTCCAACGGTATCTGCTCTCTGAATAAGGGTGTTGACAGGCTTGCACTTTCCTGTCTTATGGACATTGACGAGAAAGGCAATGTCGTGGGGCATCAGATAGCCGAGACCCTTATAAACGTACACTGCAGATGCGATTATACCCATGTGAACAAGGTCATTCTCGGTGAGGATGTTCCCGAATACGCGGATTTCAGGGAAGATATCCTTTTGATGAACAAGCTTGCGGGAATCCTTCGTACCAGACGCATGAAGCGCGGCTCGATCGATTTTGATTTCCCCGAGAGCAAGATCATCGTTAATGAGAAGCATGAACCCATTGAGGTCAAGGCCTATGAACGTAACGACGCCACACGTCTTATCGAGGATTTCATGCTTATAGCAAATGAGACCATAGCCGAGGATTATTTCTGGCAGGAGCTTCCTTTTGTGTATCGTACGCATGATACTCCCGATCCCGAGAAAATGACAAAGCTCGGAATATTCATCAATAATTTCGGTTATTCAATCAAGATGACGCAGGAGGATATCCATCCGAAGGAGCTTCAGAAGCTTCTTGAAAAGATTAGAGGAACGGAAGAGGAGAACCTTATCAGCAGGATCACGCTGAGGTCCCTGAAGCAGGCGAAGTATACCACAAGCTGTGAGGGTCATTTCGGCCTTGCTGCAAAGTATTACTGCCATTTTACTTCTCCGATCAGACGTTATCCCGATCTTCAGATCCACAGGATCATCAAGGAAAACCTTCACGGTAAGATGACTGAAGGAAGGATCAATCATTACAATAAGATCCTTGACGAGGTTGCTATCCAGTCCAGCAAGACCGAGCGAAGGGCAGATGAGGCCGAACGTGAGGTTGAGAAGCTTAAGAAGGTTGAGTATATGTCGCAGTTCATCGGTGATGAATTTGACGGAGTCATTTCCGGAGTTTCATCATGGGGAATGCATGTTGAACTGCCTAACACGATAGAAGGAGTAGTCAAGATCAGCGAGATACCCGGTGATTTCTATTTCTTCGATGAGGAGCACTATATGCTTGTAGGTGAGCATACAAAGAAGAACTATAAGCTCGGACAGCGTATCAGAGTCCGTCTCGATAATGCAGATAAGATGCTCAGAACTATCGATTTCAGCATAGTTGAGGGCGAGAAATCTGAAGCAGCAGAGGAGAAATGATATCATTCTGATTAAACCGCAGGTTTATGTACTTGCAATATTTCACGTTTTATAATATCCTTTGTAAGTATCGATCGGAAAGAGGTATCATCATGGCACAGACAAAGGCTTCAAAGCTTGTCGCGAATAATAAAAAAGCATATTTTGATTACTTTATCGAAGACACCTATGAAGCCGGGATATCCCTGGTGGGGACTGAGGTGAAATCGGTCCGCATGGGAAAGTGCAGTATCAAGGAGTCATTTATCCAGATACAGGACGGAGAAGTTTTCGTGTACGGAATGCACATAAGTCCATACGAGAAAGGCAATATTTTCAACAAGGATCCGTTACGGACGAGAAAACTGCTTCTTCACAGGCACGAGATCAACAAGCTTCGTAACAGCGTAGCACATCAGGGATACACGATAGTTCCGCTTACCGTTTATCTAAAGGAAGGCCTTGTCAAGGTCAGCATAGGTCTTGCCAAGGGTAAGAAGCTCTATGACAAGCGTGAAACGATCGCAAAAAAGGATCAGAAACGCGAACAGGAGAAGGAGTTCAAAACGTCCTTCAGATAAGACGATATACAATTTAATATGGGCCAGTACTGGTTTCGACGGGGATTATGAAGCCGGAGAAGCGAGCCGCAAGGTAGTGCGTTAAACTCCAAACCTAAACATAAACGCTAACGAATCATTAGCAATTGCTGCCTAACTAAGGCGGCGGTCCGCCCGGACGCACCTACACGACCGGATACGGGCCTCATCCATGTAGGAAACGACGTACGCAAAGCTTTGAGCGTATGGGCGTATCATGAAGCTACTGAAAGTGTAAGAATGTCTGCTTTCGTGCACCGGAGGGAATGTTAAACAACAGACTAAGCTCGTAGAAGGACGGGGGATTGGTTTTCGGACAGGGGTTCGACTCCCCTCTGGTCCAGCCACAATTTACAGACTGAGTCGAACCCAGCACCTGACGGTGCTCAACACTCGCTTCGCCAAGTGTGGAGAGGTTCGACTCCTCTGGTCCACGACACACAAGGGAACTCTTTTGGGATGTTCCCTTTTTTTCTTGTATTGTTTAAATCCAAAATGTATAATGTAATATAGGTTTTTATATATAATTCAGAAATTGATCAGGGTATATTACAATGATTTGTTTACATAGATCTTTTTTTGCCAGGGCCGTTTGTTTTATCTTTATCGCCGTATCAGCCTTTCTTCTTGCTGGATGCAGCCGATCCGGTGAGATCGAGCCCTTACAGCTTAAGGAAGGAAGCGGGATCAAGGTGGCTCGTTTTAATGTTAAAGACTACGGCTGCTTCGACCTTAGAATATTCAGCCACGGCAACGGCGATTCGGGCAGCTCGTTTCTGGTGAATGCCGAAAACGGATATTATAACGGCAAGACGATCAAAAATGTTATAGAGGACTACGGACTTATTATTTCGGCCGAAAATGAGGGAGAAAGCGGAGTATCGGAAGCCTCCTTCGAAGATGAGATCGACAAAAGCTTTTATCCTCTGTTCGGGTCTCTGGTCCTTACTGACAGCAGCAAGGGCACTTCTGCCGACAGCTTTATGATAATCACAGCCGATTCCGAATTTCTCTCGGACCTGAAGGAACTGCTCGCATACAAGAAGATCACTCCTGCGGAATATTATAAGACCGCTTACGGAACCGATCTGACCGAAGAACAGCTCGCAGTTTTTGATAAATACGGCGGTGCACCATGGCTGTACGGTCACTGTATAGTTCTCGGGCAGGTATATTCGGGACAGGATGTTATCTCTGCTCTGTCCAAAGTACCCGTTGAGGAGGGCAGTACCTATATTCCCGAAGAGGAGCTTATTATCGAGTCTGTTGAAGTCCGGTAAAGTCAAACCAACGCCTGTATTGATCTTGCGCATGTGACATCTTTAAAGAGACACGCGCGGAACGGAGCAAATATGTGGGATAATCTTACGGTTAAGGGCTTTCATTTTGATTCGCCTTCCGAATATGCGGATGCCCGCAAGGAAGCGGAGGTCATAGAACATATTTGTGAGAAGATGGATATCTATTCTCCCGAGATTGCTCTTAAGGTCTATACCAAGCTTCTTGATAAGAAAACCTTTCATACGATAGTCGGGATATGTTTTCTGAAAAAATTGAGAGATATTATCTGCGAGAACGAGATTATTGAAGAGGCTGAGCTGAGGACCATCCTTTCGCCAAGTCTTACGTTTGCACGCAACAGTGCTTCCGTAGGTGATGAGACCGCGCTTGATCATGCCGATGTGGCTTCTGAATTCGCGGAATCTGTTGATGCTGTGATTCCGGAAGGTACAGATGCTCAGGACGAAAAACAGTCTGATAAAGACGGTGTTTCAAAATCACCTCGGCAGAACGGAAAAAAGGCTGAGAATACGTTGGCTCTTCAATCAAGGATCAGAAAGCTCTATATTGTGATCGCGGTTCTTGCTGCCGTTGTCGCACTTCTTTTCGGAATTGCGATCCACAATAACAATCTGACCTTCATGGATAAGGAAATGGCTCTTCAGGACAAGTACTCGGAGTGGGAAGAACAGCTTACTGCCAGAGAAAGGGCTGTTACCGAACGAGAAAAAGCGCTGGAGGAGGTAGAATAATCATGGATATGCTTAAGGTTCTCGTAGCGGATGATGAAAGCAGAATGCGCAAGCTTGTCAAGGACTTCCTTGTTAAGTCGAATTTTATAGTTCTCGAGGCCGAGGACGGAGAACAGGCAATCGATATGTTCTTTGCCGACAAGGATATTGCGCTTGTTATACTCGATGTCATGATGCCGAAGCTTGACGGATGGCAGGTCTGCCGTGAGATTCGTTCGCAGTCTCAGGTACCAATTATCATGCTTACTGCCAAGAGCGACGAAAGAGACGAGCTTCTCGGCTTTGACCTCGGAGTCGATGAGTATATAACCAAGCCTTTCAGCCCCAAGATACTTGTAGCGAGGGTCGATGCAATTCTGAGGCGCTCGAACGCGATTCAGGATGAATGTATCGAGGCCAACGGCATAAAGATAGACAAGGCTGCTCATCAGGTCACCATAGACGGACAGGCAATTGATCTTTCCGTTAAGGAGTTTGAACTTCTGAGTTATTTCGTCGCAAATAAGGGAATTGCACTTTCACGTGATAAGATACTCAACAATGTATGGAATTACGATTATTTTGGCGATGCACGCACCATTGATACCCATGTAAAAAAGCTTCGCGCCAAAATGGGAGATAAGGGTGACTGCATAAAGACGATATGGGGAATGGGATACAAGTTTGAGGTGTAAATGTGAATAAATCCATTCGTTTTAAGCTTACAGTCATTGTATCGCTGCTTCTTGCGGCAATGATCTTACTCAGCTGGGCGGCCAACAGGACACTTCTCGCGGGTTATTACCAGAATAAAAAAGTCAAGCTCCTTGACGAGACCTTTACCAAGGTCAATGAGGCGGTTGCCGCATCGGACGGAACGGAAACCGAAGTCTTCCCTGATGAGGAGACGCTCAACCAGCTTGAAAAGATAGAAGCCTCCTACAATGTCAGCGTTTACGTCATTTCGGTTATTACATCTTCGCTGTCCGAAAGGACTACGGGCCTGTATTACGTTTATCCGATAGAAGCGGATATGAACGAAACCGGCAGCTTCAGCTTTATCCGAAACGATAAGTATATGAGGATATCTTCCGCGCTGAAAAGATATATATTTGACGCCCGGATGGATAATAGTGACCGCAAGAATGATTCATTCCAGATACTCAAGACAGAAGATGATAAATACGACGTGTTCAAGCTTTTTGATCCGGGCGTCGAGTCATCCTATATCGATCTTGTAGGTTTTCTTGACAGCGGATATATGGTCTTTATCCGTTCGAATTACGAGAACATACAGGAAAGCACGGATATATCCAGCAGCTTTATCGCTTTTTCCGGTTTCGCAATACTTATTATCGGGATAATCGCGATGATATTTATCAGCAGGTCGTTTACGCATCCTATTCTTCAGCTTGCTGAAATATCCGACAGAATGGCAGGCCTCGATTTTGAGACCAAATATACGGGCAACAGACATGACGAGATAGGAATCCTCGGAAACAGCATCAATACGCTGTCCGACAAGCTTGAGGATACTATCACCGAGCTGAAGACTGCCAATATCGAGCTTGAAAAGGATATAGCCCGCAAGACAGAGATTGACGAGATGCGAAAGGATTTCCTCTCCAATGTCTCGCATGAGCTTAAGACTCCGATAGCGCTTATACAGGGATATGCCGAGGGCTTACAGGACAATATCAACGACGATGATGCGGAATCGAGGAACTTCTACTGTGAAGTTATAATTGACGAGTCCCGTAAGATGAACAATATGGTCAAGAAGCTCCTTTCGCTCAATGAGATCGAGTTCGGTTCCAATAAGCTGGATCTCGAAAGGTTTGATATAGTTGAGCTTGTAAGGACCATTTCTTCCTCAATGGAACTCATTGCAAAAGGGAATGAGGTCTCCGTGGTATTCAACGATCATGCACCGGTCTATGTCTGGGCTGACGAGTCGATGATTGAAGAGGTCGTTACGAATTATCTGAGCAACGCGATCCATTACGCGTCCGGTTCCCGGATTGTGGACATCAAGTTCACGGAAACTGCCGAGAATAAGATAAGGGTATCCGTATTTAATACAGGAGACAATATCTCGGATGAAGATATGGAAAACATATGGGTTAAGTTTTACAAGGTCGATAAAGCGCGTACCAGGGAATACGGAGGCAACGGTATAGGCCTTTCAATCGTTAAGGCTATAATGGAGCAGCATAACGAAAAGTATGGTGTGATCAACCATTCATCCGGAGTCGAATTTTGGTTTGAATTAGATATGAAAAACGAAATTACAGAAAAATAAAGTTTTAGCGATAATATTGTTGCCAAAAATCAAAATTGGTGTTAAAATATTAAAAAATGTGTAGAACGTGGGGAGCATATTATTGAAAAAAGTATCATTAATAGGTTTACTTCTAATTTTGATGATTACGCTTACTGCCTGCTCCGGCGGAAACACGATACCTCTTACCGAAGAAGAATCTGACGGAATAGCCCAGTATTGCGCGTATCTTCTTATGAAGTACGATTCCAATCACAGAGCGAATTTCAAGCTGCTGGACATGAACGACCTCAAAAAGGAGGTCGCCGAAAGAGAAAAACAGGCACAAAAGGAAGCCGAGCGGCACAAGCCGACCGCAACACCTGCGCCTGAACCTACGGAAGCACCGGAGCCCAGTACCAACCCGGGAGTCGATAATCCTTCCGATCCCGGAGCTTCACCCGCGGAAGAGGACAACAACGGAATTCCTTCCTCGGATGCGGCTTCTATCGCAGACACTGCGGACATAAGCGGTTTCAGCATTGATTATGTCGGATATCAGCTGGTAGACAGTTACGCGACGGAGGATGATTATTATTCGTTTTCCGCTCCCGAAGGCAAGAAGCTGTGTGTTGTATCGTTTTCTGTGACCAATACTTCGACGGAAACGGCAAAATTCGATGCAATCTCTTATAAACTGGGGTATAATCTTACTTGTACCGACGGTGCGAAGCACAAGTCCGAGATTTCCCTGTTGGCTGATGATATACAGTTTTATAATTCTGATATCGCAGCCGGAGAAAGCGGCCACGCAACTTTGATGTTTTACGTAAACCCGGAAGAAGAACCTTTTTACCTTGAAATTAAAGGGATTAAAACATATATTGTTACATTAAATCAAAACCCGGAGGTAGATTATGGAAACTAACATTTTACTTGAAAGCGGAACAAATGAGCTGGAAGTCCTTGAATTTATCGTAGGCAACAATCATTACGGCATTAACGTAGCCAAGATCAAGGAAATCCTTCCCTACAAGCAGCCGACACCTATCCCTAATGCCCATCCCTGCATTGAAGGTATCTTTATGCCCCGTGATACGATCATTACCATAGTAGACCTTCGCAGATCCCTGAATCTTCCCGAGAACGATTCGACAAGGTCGGATATGTATATCGTTACCAACTTCAACAAGTTGAATATTGCCTTCCATGTTAACGAGGTTGTAGGAATTCAGCGTGTTTCATGGGCAGACATCACCAAGCCCGATGAATCGATCAGCAATTCCGGAAAGGGTGTTGCGACCGGTATCATCAAGCTTTCCGACAAGCTTATCGTTATCCTTGACTTTGAGAAGATCGTATCCGATATCAGTCCCGAAACCGGACTTAAGGTTTCCGATATCGATATGCTCGGCGAGAGAGAGCGCAACACCAAGCCCATCCTTATCGCCGAGGATTCACCCCTGCTCAGCAAGCTTATCCTGGATTCGCTTCATAAGGCAGGTTATACCAATGTTATCGTTAATAACAACGGACAGGAAGCATATGACAGACTGTGTCAGTTCCGCGATGAAGGAACGATTTACGATAAGGTTAAGTGCGTAATCACCGATATCGAGATGCCTCAGATGGATGGTCACAGACTTACCAAACTCATCAAGGATGATAAGGATATGAGGAATCTTCCCGTTATCATATTCTCATCCCTTGTTAATGAGGAAATGAGAAAGAAGGGCGAGTCTCTCGGCGCCGATGCACAGCTTTCAAAGCCGGAGATCGGTCAACTTGTTACCGAGATCGACAAGCTCATCGCGAAATAATACGCGCACGGCGGTAGCAGTTTATGGCAATTTGTAAGATGTGTCACAAGATCATTCCGGACGGAATGGATTTCTGTGACGAGTGCGAGAATAAGAGAACTAATCAGGCAGACGAATCCTATTTGGATAGTCTGCTTAGTTCTGTTACAGCGGATGATAGCGAAACAAAGAAAGCCACAGACTTCTACCCGAAAAAAGCAGCTTCTGAACCGGCTGCTCAAAATGCAGACGACGGCTTTATCCTTATGGACAGTTCGAACGAGGAGACAGCTGTAGAAGAAGTAGCTGATGAATTTCCTGCAGAAGAAATTATTGCCGACGAAGTATCGGCAGTTGATGAAATCGTTGAAGAACTTCCTTCGGATGAGTTATCCGTTGATGATCTTCCCGGTGATGACTTGGTTGCTGATGAATTATCTTCCGACGATCTGCCCGTTGAAGAACCTGCAGTCGAGGATATTTCTGCAGAAGATGTCCCTGTTGAGGATCTGCTCGAAGAAGTACCCGAAGAAGTTTCCGAAGAATTAGCTTCAGAAGATACTTCCGCTGATAAGAATGCTGCCGATGAGGATGTAGACGATCTTCTCGACGGTCTTTTAGCTGAAATGGATGCCGCCGGCGATACCGTGACCGAAGAGGATCAGGAACCGATCGGTGAAGATGATCTTTCCGAAATATTTGCCGCAGCCGAGCAGGAAAGCAGCGAAGTCGGCGTTGAAGAGCCCGAGGCAATCGAGCCTCTTCCCGGAGATGATCTGTTCAGCATGGATGAAGCCACTGAACCTGTCGAAGATATCTCGATGGCCGATATAGAAGGACTTGAAGCTCCCGAAGTACCCGATCCCGGTGATTTCGGCGGAGCCGAACCGGGTGCGGGTGACCTTGAATTACTCGGAGGACTCAGCATTGACGAGCTTTCGGGTGGAGACGATGCCGGAAGCGGTGGAATCAATATTGATGCGGATGCTTCGCAGTTCCTGTCAGAGTCTGCTCTTGAGGATACCTCCGAAGATACCGATTCCGCAGCGCTTGAGGTTGATCTTGGAGATCTGAGTGTCGAATCGCTTCTTGACGATCTCGACGACGGAACTCTTGATGAGACTCTTACCAATCTTGACGCCGATGCACTGGCTGCCAAGAAGGAAAAGAAGAAGAAAAAGAAGAAATCTCTTTTTGAAAGACTGTTTGCGAACGTTGTCGAGGAGCTTACTCCCGAGCAGATAGCTCTCCAGAAAGCCAAAGAAGAAAACGCGGCCAGAAGAAAGGCAGAAGCGGCAGAGAAAAAGAAGCAGCAGAAGGAAATGTCCAAGGAAGAAAAAGCCGCTGCAAAGGAAGAAGCTGCCAAAGCCAAAGAAGAAGAAGCCAAGAAAAAAGCCGAAGAAAAGAAAAGGAAGGCCGAAGAAGCCAAAGCAAGGGCACAGAAGAAAAAAGAGGAACGTCTTGCGCTTGAAGCTCTCGAGGTCAACGAAGGCCGCATAAACAGGGCCGGAGCGTCGATACTGTTTGTCATCTTCGCTGTATTTGCCATTTTCATTATTCTTGGAACCAATATATATTATTACAACATAAGCATTAAGAATGCACAGACTGAGTTTGACAGGCAGCATTACAACGAAGCTTATTATCAGGTATACGGTCTTAAGATCAAGGACAAGGATATCGAACTCTACGATAAGATCATGACCGTTATGTATGTGAAGGCCCAGGAGAATGCCTACGAGCACTATATGACCGTGAATGACCGTGAAAAGGCGCTTGATTCACTTCTTAAAGGTCTTCAGAGGTACGATAAATACCTTGAGCTTGCAACCTTACTTGACATTGAAGACGATTTAAATTATGTTAAAAGCGATATTTTAGAGGAGCTTGCCACGGAATTCGACCTGAGCGAGTCCGACGCTTACAGCATGATGTCTTATGTCGACAGCGTTGATTACAGCGAATATATCTACGCACTCCTCGGAAATTATGAGGTAGAACTAGGTGAGTAAGATTGCAGTCATTGATTATGATGCCGGTAACACATTAAGCGTAATTAAGGCTCTTGAATATCTGGGAGAGAATGTTGAGCTTTCCCGCAGCCCTGAAGTTCTGCGCGGCTGCGGGAAGGTAATCTTTCCGGGTGTCGGAGCCTATTTTGATGCCATGTCACGCCTTCGTGAATACGGCCTTGTCGATATAATCAGGGAATTGGTTGACAACGATATTCCTTTTCTTGGAATATGCCTTGGAATGCAGCTCCTTTTTGACCAGAGCGAGGAGACTATCGGCGCTGATGCTGCCAACGGCAGCATTGAGGGACTGCATCTCCTAAAAGGAGGAGTTAAGCGCTTTACTCCCGTTAAGGATCTTAAGATCCCGCATATGGGCTGGAATTCGATCAATATCGAAAACACATCGTCGCGGCTGTTTAAAGCCCTGCCCGAGAATCCTTTCGTGTATTTTGTCCATTCATATTACCTTGAAGCCGCAAACAGGAGTGATGTTGCCGCCACATGCGATTACGGCGTAAGGTTTGACTGTGCCGTTGAAAGGGGCAACCTTTTCGGGTGTCAGTTCCATCCCGAAAAAAGCGGTGATATCGGTCTTGAGATCCTGAAAAACTTCTGCAGATTGTAGTTCTTGGTTCGGTCATACGGAGAAATAATATGTTTACTAAAAGGATCATACCCTGTCTGGATGTTAAGGACGGAAGGGTAGTTAAAGGAACAAACTTCATAAATTTAAGGGATGCCGGCGATCCGGTCTCTGTTGCTGCTGAATATGGCTGCGAAGGTGCTGATGAGCTGGTATTTCTTGATATAACGGCTTCCTCCGACCACAGGAATACGACCATAGATATGGTACGACGTGTTGCCGAGCAGGTTTTTATTCCATTTACTGTAGGCGGCGGGATTAGAACAGTTGATGATTTTAAGAATATCCTTAGGGCGGGAGCAGATAAGTGCTCTGTCAATTCATCCGCGATCGACAATCCCGAACTTATATATGATGCCGCTTCCAAATTCGGAAGTCAGTGTGTTGTGTTAGCCATTGATGCCAAAAGAAGAACCGATTCAGCCGAGCCCTCGTGGACAATCTACAAGCACGGCGGAAGGCTCGATGTAGGAATAGATGCGGTTGAATGGGCAGTTAAAGCAGTTTCGCTTGGCGCAGGAGAGATTTTGCTTACAAGCATGGACTGCGACGGAACGAAGGCAGGATACGATCTTGAACTTACGAGAGCCATTTCCGATGCTGTTGATGTTCCGGTCATAGCTTCAGGCGGAGCCGGCCATATGAACCATTTTTACGATGCCCTTACAACAGGCGGTGCCGATGCAGCACTTGCGGCCAGTCTGTTCCATTTCGGTGAGATCAGGATCAATGATCTGAAAAAATATCTGTCCGGCAGGGGAGTTCCTGTCAGACTGTAAGTGAGGAAATACATGTCCGTTTTATTAAAAAGCGATTTTAACTATTATCTTCCGGAAGAGCTTATAGCTCAGGACCCTCTTGAAAGCCGTTCATCTTCAAGACTGCTTATCCTTGACAGAAAAACCGGAGCAATGAGGCATTCGGTATTCTCCGAGATAATCGACTATCTGAACGAAGGAGACTGCCTTGTACTGAATAATACCAGGGTCATTCCCGCCAGGCTCATTGGTGTTCGTGATGTTGAGGATTTTGTACCCAGACCCGGCTTTGAAAAGCCGCAGGAGGGCGCGGCTGTTGAAGTTCTTCTGCTTAAGCGTATTACTGCCGATGACTGGGAAGCCATCGTTAAGCCCGGTAAGAAGTTAAAAACCGGTTCCCGTGTTGTTTTCGGAACCGGTGAGCTTTCTGGCCGTATTATCGATGTTAAGGAAGACGGCAACAGAATAATCAGATTTGAGTACACCGGGATATTTGAAGAGATACTCGACAGACTCGGACAGATGCCGCTCCC
>CAJOQS010000002.1 GCA_905236925.1 uncultured Lachnospiraceae bacterium
CCGGAGATACGTCCCGAAACAAAGGAAGAGTTCAAAAAAGGCATGACCGATGGCTTCAAGCTTATCGGTCAGATATTCAACACCTACTGGATCGTGGAGCTTTCAGACAAGCTCTATATGATAGACCAGCACGCCGCGCATGAAAAAGTCATTTACGAGCGCCTTATAAGGGAATACAACGCTTCCTCGATCCTGACCCAGAACCTGAGTCCCGCCTATATCATCAGCCTTTCCGCGGCGGAATGCGATATTGTAGAAAAGCACATTGAAGAGCTTGAAAAACTCGGTTTTGCACTTGAAAGCTTCGGCGGAAGAGAATACAGCCTGAGCACGGTTCCTGTCCAGCTCTACAAGATGGACCCGGAGGTCCTTCTGCACGAGCTGATTGATTCGTTCGGGGAGAACAGTGTTCTTCTTGCAAGACAGACTCCGGGCATGAATTACAGGATCGCTACCTGCGCCTGCAAGGCAGCCGTAAAGGGCAACACAAGGATCTCGCGCGAGGAGGCCGAGGAGCTTATCGGTCAGCTCCTGAAACTCGACAATCCCTTTAACTGCCCTCACGGAAGACCCGTTATCATATCGATGACCAAATATGAGCTTGAACGTAAATTCAAAAGGGTTATCTGACCTAATAAAGAAACGGAGCTGAACAAGTGAGTAAGAAGCCTCTTGTTATCATCAACGGTCCGACCGCAGTGGGGAAAACCGCGGTATCGGTTGAACTTGCCCTCAGGATCGGCGGGGAGATCATCTCGGCTGATTCGATGCAGGTCTATCGCGGCATGGACATAGGTACCGCGAAGATAAAACCCGAAGAGATGCGGTCCGTGCCTCACCACATGATCGATATCATCGAGCCGGATGAACCGTTTTCGGTGCTCATTTTTAAGGATCTTGCGAAGAAGTGTATCGATGAAATAACCGGCAGAGGGCACATACCGATCCTTGCCGGAGGAACAGGTTTTTATATACAGGCGGTGCTATATGATGTTGATTTTACCGAGTATGACGATGAAAAACAGGGAGAGGTCCGCAAAAGACTCGAAAAAGAGCTCGAAAGAGACGGGGCAGAAGCCCTCTTTGAAAGGCTTAAGGAGGTTGATCCGGTTTATGCCGGTATTATCCATCCGAACAATACAAAAAGACTCCTTCATTCGCTGGAATACTATGAACTGACCGGCAAAAGGATATCAGAGCACAACGAGGAACAGTCCGTAAGAGAGTCACCCTATGATTTCTTTTATTTTGTTCTGACGGACGACCGCGTTGCTGTTTATGACAGGATAAACAGAAGAGTAGATGTCATGATGGAGGAAGGCCTTGAAGCGGAGGTCAGAGGGCTTCTTGAAAGAGGATATGAACCCGGCTCGCAGTCGATGCTCGGAATAGGCTATAAGGAGATGACCGACTATATCACGGGGGCGGTTTCGTACGATGAAGCTGTTGAGACCATTAAACGCGAAACCAGGCATTTTGCCAAGAAGCAGATGACCTGGTTCAAACGCGAGCGTGAAGTGGATTTTATAGACAGAAGAGATTACCGGGACAATAACGCCATAACGGATGAACTCGCAAGAAGGATCCGTACACGGTGGAATATACCGGAATGAGAAAGGGAGACGGAAATGTTTGACGGAGAAAAAAAGAATGAACTGTTAAGAGCAATGGGATTCACCGACAAGGTGATAGGACTTGCCGAAAAGTACGAGGCGGAGCTTAAGCCCCGTTTTGACGAGCTTGATAAAACGGCTGAATTCAACCAGCTTAAGGTTATCAAGGCAATGCAGGATAACGGCGTGAGCGAGACCTTTTTCGCCGGAACGACGGGATACGGCTATAACGATGCCGGAAGAGAAGCAATCGAAGCGACATTTGCCTCGATATTCCATACCGAGGATGCTCTCGTTCGTCCGCAGATAATGTGCGGAACACATGCGCTCTCGATTGCCCTTGGCGCCAATGTAAGACCGGGAGACGAGATCCTTTCCCCTGTCGGAAAGCCCTACGATACACTTGAACAGGTTATAGGCATAACTCCGGCTGTGGGGTCTCTGGCGGAATACGGAGTTACATATTCGCAGGTTGACCTGCTGCCCGACGGCGGATTTGATTTTGAAGGCATAAAAAAAGCCATAAATGACAAAACCGCGCTCGTTACGATTCAGCGCTCCAAGGGCTACGCTACAAGGCCTACCCTGTCGGTTGAGAGGATAGGGGAGCTTATTGCTTTCATACGTTCCGTAAAGCCCTCGGTAACCATTATGGTCGACAACTGCTACGGTGAATTTGTACAGACGATCGAGCCTACCGATGTGGGCGCCGATATGTGCGTAGGTTCACTTATAAAGAACCCCGGAGGCGGACTTGTCGCAACCGGCGGCTATATCGTGGGAACCTCCAAATGCATTGAGAAATGTGCCGCGAGGCTTTCATGCCCCGGTCTCGGAAAAGAGGTCGGCGCGACTCTCGGAATCAATCAGAACATATTCCAGGGACTTTTCATGGCTCCCGTTGTTACCGCCGGAGCCGTTAAGGGCGCTATTTTTGCTGCGAGGATCTATGAGGACCTCGGTCTTTCGGTTATTCCGAACGGAACCGAGCCCCGCTACGATATAATCCAGGCCGTTACACTCGGAACACCCGAGCGTCTGATCGCATTCTGCGAGGGTATTCAGGCTGCGGCTCCCGTTGACAGCTTTGTCCGTCCCGAACCTTCACCCATGCCCGGTTATTCCTCCGATGTCATTATGGCGGCCGGCACATTTGTACAGGGCTCATCGATCGAGCTCTCCGCGGACGGTCCACTGGAGGAGCCCTATGCAGTGTACTTCCAGGGCGGTCTTACCTGGTATCACGCGAAACTGGGCATTATGATGTCCCTGCAGAAAATGATGGATAAAAATCTTATTTAGTTATACTTTTTTCATAAAATGTTGTATAATGATTCTATGTGATTAATTTCCGGCCGGAGAGAGAGAAACGGAAGGAAATATGAATCAACATTCAAAAAAGAATAGTGACAGTTTTACGGTTAAGGATCTTCCCGAGGCACAGCAGCCCTATGAGAAGTGCGAGAAGTACGGTGCGTCCTTTCTTACCGACGCGGAGCTTCTGGCGGTTATAATCAGGAGCGGCTCGAAGAAGGAGCATTCGATCGATCTTGCGTACCGAATCCTAGCTATGTTCGAGGATAAGGGGATCGCGGGGCTGTGTCATGCGGATATGAACGGGCTTACGGGTCTGTTCGGCATCGGAAGGGTCAAGGCCCTGCAGCTGATGTGCGTCGCAGAGATCGCAAAAAGGATCGCAAAGTCCGCCGCGGGTCCCACGGTTTCCTTTGATTCCGCGCGAAGCGTTGCGATGTACTACATGGAGGACATGCGCCATCTTGAAAGGGAGCAGACTCTTGCGGTATTTCTTGACGCGAAGATGAATCTTATCTGCGACCGCGTTATCTTTAAGGGCACTGTGAATTTTTCAATGTTTGAGCCGCGGGACATTCTTATCGAGGCTCTTCGAGCAGGTGCCGTGAGCATGATCATGCTTCACAATCATCCGACAGGTGATCCGAAACCGTCCGAAGCGGATATCTCCGCAACTGTCAGACTCAGGCAGGCCTGCCTGCTCGTCGGGATCCGGCTGTCGGATCACATTGTGATTGGCAACGGTACATATACGAGCATGCGCGAAGCCGGAGTAATATAAAAACCGGAGGAACATATGACCAGAGTTTACGGTATCGATCTCGGAACACGTGCACTTAAGATCTACAAGAACAATGAGGGTGTTATCTATGATGCGAACAATATTCTCGCAATCAAGGACAATACCTCTATCATAGCTATCGGTGACGAGGCTTTTGAAATGTACGGAAAGGCTCCGTCAAACATCGAAGTGACCTATCCCGTTAAATACGGTGTTATCGCCGACATCAAGAACATGCAGGCTCTCATGAACCTTGTTTTCGACGAAATAAGCAAAACCAACGGAAAGCTCAGCGGATCGGAATTCATCATCACCGCTCCCACGGATATAACCGAGGTTGAGAAGAAGGCCTTCGTTGATCTTGTAGCGAACACCAACGCAAAGCCCAGAAGGGTAAGGATCGCCGAGCGCCCGATCGCCGATGCTCTCGGAGCAGGACTTAATGTCTGTGAGGCATCAGGAGTTATGGTTGTGGATATAGGTGCAGACACTACCGAAATATCCGTCCTCTCACTCGGAGGTATCGTTTTAAGCCGTCTGATCCCCATCGGAGGCAACAAGTTCGACGATGATATCATCAGCAGCGTTAAGAAGAAGTTCAATCTTGTTATAGGCAACAAGACCGCCGAGGTCATCAAGATCAGCCTTGCGACAGCGATCGCTCCCGAGGAGAATGACAATCCCACGATAAAGGTTCATGGACGTGACGTTGTGAACGGACTTCCCACCGAGAAGGAGATCGACGCGGCATTTGTTTACGAGTCGATCAGCGAGCATTTACGCAGCATCGTTGATTCCGTAAAGATGATCCTTGAGCATACTCCGCCCGAAATAGCTTCCGATATCATCGATTCCGGCATCTATGTTACCGGCGGTTCCTCACAGATCAGAAATCTTGATAAGCTCCTTTCCGACGAAACCGAGCTGAAGATCAACATCTGCAATGATTCCGCCAATACCGTAGCTCTCGGTCTCGGCAAGATCATCGAGAATCCTGCGTACGATTCACTCGCATATGTTCTGAAGCAGGCCACCTATAAAGATTGAATAAGGATTTCATGTAATGAGCCGCAGAGCAAGAAACAGAACAAAAAAGAAGATCGTCATCGATCCGAGATATATCTTTATACTCCTTTTCATCTTATGCATCGGCACGATATTCTTTTCATTCAGATACAAGGAAAAGTTCAAACCGGTCAAAGAGGCCTTCGGCAACTTCATCACTCCGATGCAGAGAGGTATTCACGTTGTCGGAAGCACTGTTGCCGACAGGTTCAGACTTTTTACGGATATTCAGGATCTGATCGCCGAGAATGACGCTCTCAAGGCACAGATCGACGAACTGAAGACGCAGAACAGCATTCTTACCCAGGAGAAATACGAGCTTAACTGGTACAGAGAGCTGTACAGCCTTGACCAGCAATATTCGGATTTTGAAAAGGTGGCTGCAACGGTGATAAGCCGTGAACCGAACAGCTATTGCAATGAATTTATCATCGACAAGGGCAGCGAGGACGGCCTTGCACCCGATATGAACGTTATCTCGGGCAACGGACTTGTCGGGATAATAATCGAGACCGGACGGAACTGGTCGAGAGTAAGGTCGATAATCGATGACTCCAGCAGTGTCAGCGGAATGTTCCTCACAACCTCTGACACATGCATCGTTTCGGGAAATCTGGAGCTTCTCGACGACGGCTATATAAATGTCAAAATGATCAGCATGGGAGCGGAGATATACGACAACTACGAAGTTGTCACCTCGTATATCAGCGATAAGTACCTTCCGGGTATATTGATCGGCTATGTAAGCAATATCAGGACCGATCAGAACACGATGTCGAAGGAGGCTTATCTGACTCCTGTTGTTGACTTTCAGCATATTGAGGCAGTTCTTGTTATTACCGAGCTTAAAGAGAAGCTTGAGGATCTTGACGGGGTAGTTTCCAGTGATTATTAGGATATTGGCTGTTATCGCAGAGGCAGTGCTTCTTTACATCCTCCAGACCTCGGTCTTTACCTCGATAGCCCTGGCGGGAGTGGTACCTGACCTGCTTCTGATACTCGTTGTTTCCGTTGCTTTTATGCGCGGAAGGATCCCCGCGATGCTGACGGGAGTCATCTGCGGACTGGCTATCGATTTCACCTACAGCAGTTTTATCGGGCTTTTTGCCGTTATGTACCTGATAATTGGATATCTTGCCGGTTTTTCGAATAAGATATACGACGAGAACGATTATACGATCCCGCTCATACTTATCGGTGTGGCGGAGCTGTTCTATAATCTCCTGTATTATCTTGTTTTCTACCTGCTTCAGGGTAAGCTCAATATCGGATACTATCTTGTAAGGTTCATGTTTCCCCGCGTTATTTATACGGTTCTGCTGGCTATACTGCTTTACAAGTTCCTGAACGTATGCAACATTTTTCTTAAGAGGTTTGATCGGGACTGATGCTTGACGCTTTTTTACTTAAACTGAAGGAGATCCTCAGTTCGAGAATAGTTTATCTTTCGATAGTCGTATTCGTGCTGTTTTCGATACTTGTCGGAAGAATGTATTCCCTTCAGATTCTTTCCGCCGAGCTGAATGAGAATTCAGTCACCTCGGATTCGGCTTATCAGAATTACAGGCTCAGATATAACGAGAGCACGCGCGGAAATATTTACGACAGAAACGGAAACCTTCTGGCGTATAACGTGCTCAGTTATAACATTGTCATGAGCAACGATGCCAATTACAAGGACAATAACGAGCGCAACACGATGATCCATAAGCTTCTTGAGATCATTGACAGGAAGGGATATGAGCTCGAGCTTGATTTTGCGATCGAGCTTGATGAAAACGGCGAATTTGTATTTAATATCTCCGGCAATGCACTTCTTAGGTTTAAGAAGAACGCATACGGACTTACGAGCGTTAACAAGCTCACTCAGGAGCAGATAGACGCCACCGCCGAAGAGGTCTACCTCTTCATGAAGAACGGAAACAAGGCCTCGCCGATGTTTGGTATCTCGGACGATTATCCGGTTGAGGAAGCGCTCAGGATCATGACTGTCAGATACGCTCTGTTTACGCTGTATCCGCAGTATTCACAGTTTACGGTCTGCTCGAACGTTGACGATGTTACGATAGCTGCCATCGAGGAAAATGCTTCTCAGCTCAAAGGAGTAGAGATTAAGCAGGTTACCTCGAGAGTATATAACGACAGTATATTTTTTGCCCATATTCTGGGTTACACCGGAAAAGCTACCGAGGATGAGGCCGCGGCCTTAAACGAGGGTCTTGAGAATCCCATGTACAATACGTCCTCGGTTGTCGGCAAAACCGGTATCGAGAAGGAAATGGACAGTGTCCTTAGAGGACAGAGCGGAGTTGAAGAGCTTTCGGTTTCCGCTTCAAACAAGGTCCTTTCGACCACGGTACGTTCGAATCCCGTGGCAGGAGACGATATCTATCTGACAATAGACCGTGAGCTGCAGATCGCCTGCTATCATATCCTTGAGAACAATATAGCGGCGATACTGATCTCGAAGATCGTTAATTCGAACAGCTACGGCGGCAAGGGAACATCCGCAAGCCGTATTACGATCCCGATATATGAAGTCTATAATGCTTTTATAGCAAACAGTGTGCTTGATATATCCCATTTCGGAGCCGAGGACGCCACGTCGCTCGAGCAGAAGACCTACGGAACCTTTCTTCAGAAGCAGGATGCTGTTTACGGAAGGCTGAACGAGATCCTTTCCTACGATGATCCTGTTGCCGACGGAAAGCTTTCGGACGAGTATAAGGGCTATACCTCGTTTATTTACTCGATGCTCCGGTCCGATGCTATACTCCTCAAGGAGCTTATAGATCAAAAGGACAGCTATTATACCAGATATGCCGACGGGAAAGTTTCACTTGCGGAATTTCTGAAGTATGCCATCGACATGCAGTGGGTTGACCTTTCAAGGCTCGGAATCGGCAGTGATTACAATACAAACAGGGAAGTGTACGACAAGCTTGTTGCCTATGTTTTCGACAGGCTTGACGGCAATGTTGAATTCGAGCGCATGCTTTACAAGGTCCTTATCTTTTCCTACAAGCTCTCCGGAAAGGATATATGCCTGCTTTTATATGACCAGCATATTCTCGATTATAACGAAAGTGACTATAAACGCCTTGCAAACGGCAGGATTTCGGCTTACAATTTTGTTATCGAGAAGCTGACCAATCTGGAGATCACTCCCGGCATGCTGGCTCTTGAGCCCTGCAGCGGTTCGATAGTCATCACGGACGTTAAGACCGGAGATGTTCTGGCTATGGTAACCTATCCGAGCTATGACAACAACATGCTTGCCAATAAGATCGACTGGAAATACTACAGCTCCTTGCTCGCGAACACCGCAACACCGCTCATGAACAGACCGACCCAGCAGCAGACCGCTACCGGTTCCACTTTTAAGCCTCTTATGTCGCTTGCTGGTCTGGCGGAGGGTGTTATCACGACACAGACGAGGATTCAGGACAAGGGTCTTTTCGAACTGGTTGAGCCTTCTCCCAAGTGCTGGAAGTATCCGGGCAACCACGGATGGATCAATCTGACACAGGCGATCCAGCACAGCTGTAACTATTTCTTCTACCAGGTCGGCTACGAAATGAGCCTTGACGGCAACGGAGTATACAGCGACTCGCTCGGTATCTCAAAGATACAGAAGTATGCTTCAATGTTCGGTCTTGCCGATAAGTCCGGAGTTGAAGTGCCTGAAGTTAATCCGGCAATATCCAGTACCGATGCTGTACGTACATCGATCGGATACTACCACAATTTCACACCGGTTCAGATTTCAAGATATGTTACTGCCGTCGCCAACAAGGGAACCGTTTACGATCTGACCATCGTTGACAAGACAGTCAATAAGGAAAGCGGCGAGGAAACCGATAACTCCGCTGAAGTATTCAACCAGATCGATATCTACACGGATAACCAGTGGAACGCGGTACAGAAGGGTATGTACGACGTGGTCAACACATCGGCCAACAGTCTGAATACACTGTACGGTGATCTCGGATTCAAGGTGGCCGGCAAGACCGGTACCGCGCAGGTCAGCCTGACGCACCCCAGCCACGGTCTGTTCATTTCATTTGCACCGTTTAATGATCCGCAGGTCAGCGTTACGGTTGTCATACCTAACGGTTACGCGTCTGCCAACGCAGCCAAGCTGGCACGTGAGGTTTACGGCCTGTACTTTAACGACGAGAATAAAGAAGAGCTTTTGAGCGGTGATCTTACGACCACCAATGTAACCAATATCACTGTTTCGGATTAATCATTCCAGAAAGGATCGATCATGAATACTTCGGTTGTGATCAAAGGCAGTAAGAACGGATTGATCGTTGTTCTTGACCCTCAGGTGGAGTTTAACGCCCTTAAGGAAGATTTTGCGAAGAAATTTGCCGATTCCGCGGGCTTCCTCGGCAGCTGCAAGACCGCAGTCAGGTTCGAGGGAAGAAAACTCACCCAGGAGGAGGAGATCGCTCTTGTCAATCTGATCAGTGAGAATTCGAGCCTTGAGGTTGTCTGCATTCTTGACGAGGATCCGCTCAGGAATCAGGGCTTTGTTCAGGCTGTCAACAAATCCCTTATGGATCAGTCCGGAACAACGGCTGTATTCCACAAGGGCAACCTTCGTTCGGGCCAGGTGCTCGAAACGGAGACAAGTGTAGTATATCTCGGGGATATCAATCCCGGCGCGACCATCACGTCAAACGGCAATATCGTTATCCTCGGCGCATTGAAGGGTAATGCCTTTGCCGGAGCAAGCGGAAACCGCGACGCGTTTGTGTTTGCTCTTGATATGGCTCCGATGCAGATCCGTATTGCCGACATGATTGCAAGGTCTCCCGACGGTCCGGATCGCAGTCAGCAGAAGGAATCTAAGATTGCATTCTTAGAGGATGACAACATTTATATAGAATCTGTCACAAAATCGGTCCTTAACGATATCAGGGTCGGTTAAAAAGGCTTAATACAGGAGGAAGAAGCTAAATGGGTGAAGTAATCGTTGTTACGTCCGGTAAGGGCGGCGTAGGCAAGACTACCACAACAGCCAATGTTGGTACCGGTCTCGCCAAACTGGACAAGAAGGTTGTTCTTATCGATACGGATATAGGTCTTAGAAACCTGGATGTTGTTCTCGGCCTCGAGAACCGTATCGTTTATAATCTTGTAGATGTTATTGAGGGGAACTGCAGGATCAAGCAGGCTCTTATCAAGGATAAGAGATATCCCAACCTTTATCTGCTTCCTTCGGCACAGACGAGAGATAAGTCCGCTGTTAATCCCGAGGAGATGAAGCTTCTGTGCGATCAGCTCAAGGGTGAATTCGATTATATCATCATGGACTGCCCCGCAGGTATCGAGCAGGGCTTTAAGAACGCTATCGCCGGAGCTGACAGGGCACTTGTTGTTACAACTCCCGAAGTTTCTGCCGTACGTGACGCGGACCGCATTATCGGCCTCCTCGAAGCCAACGAGATGAAGAGGACCGACCTTATCGTTAACCGCCTCAGAGTCGACATGGTAGCTCGCGGCGACATGATGTCGAGCGATGATGTTGTTGATATCCTGTCGATCAACCTTATCGGCGTTGTTCCCGATGATGAGAGGATCGTTGTATCCACCAACAACGGTGAGCCGCTCGTCGGCGATGACTCGCTCGCAGGACAGGCATATATGAATATCTGCCGCAGGATCATCGGTGAGGATGTTCCTTTCCTTGATCTCAATGTGAAGAAGGGCTTCTTCAGCAGGCTCTTCGGAAAGAATTAAGGGAGGAGTACGGATCATGTCTTTAGCTGATTTATTTAGAAAAAAGTCCACTTCCTCCAACAATGCAAAGAGCAGGCTTCAGCTCGCGCTTGTTTCGGACAGAACAGGCTGTTCACCCGAAATACTTGAGAAGATCAAGAACGATATCATCGATGTTATTTCGAAATATGTTGAGATAGATCGTGCGAACCTTGATATCAATATCATGCAGACCAAATCCGAGAGCGGAGATGGTAATGTTCCCGCCCTGTATGCCAATATTCCTATCAAGGAACTCAAGCGTCACGAAAAGTAATTTATGTTCGTTATCAGATTTTTAAGTTCCATCTTTAATTTCAAAGAGTACCGGCTGCGTCATCTGGCTCTTAATGTATTGATGATCGTTTATGCGCTCGGTGCTCTGGGAGCTTACCTTATCAATATTCTTCAGGATGAAGGAGAAAGGCTGTATCAGAAACAGGTCATCGCACTTTTGGGCGGAGCTTTAGCCATTCTTGTGATATCACTTGTTGATTATCATTTTGTGGCCAAGCTGCATGTACTGTTTTATCTTATCAACATCGGTCTGCTCCTTATCTGCCGGTTCAGCAATTCGCTGCCGATCTACGGCTGGTCGCATTTCGACGCGAGGCGCTGGATCAAGATAGGCGGTGATCCGACAGCAGGTGTCAATAACCCGGGCTTCGAGTTCATGCCGTCCGAGATAACCAAGGTGGCTCTGATCATCTGTCTGGCTAAGTATTTTGACCTGTGCTACAGAAAGATCAATAAGATATGGGTTCTTTTCGGTGCTATAGCGCTCATGGGAATTCCGATCCTTATGATCTTTTTACAGCCCGACCTTTCGACGACAATTTGTCTTGCGATGGTCTTTGCTGTAATGGTGTTTGCTTCGGGTGTGCCGTATAAGTTCATCTTTTCGATAGCCGGAATACTGACGCCTATAGCGGCCGGACTGCTTTGGTATGTCATTCAGCCCTACCAGGTCATATTGAAGCCCTGGCAGCAAAGGCGTGTTCTCGCGGCAATACATCCCGAGGATTATCCGGAGCTTATGTATCAGCAGACCAACGCCAAGTCCGCTATACAGTCCGGAGGGGTAATAGGCAAGATACTTGCAGGAGATACCGGTCCCCGCGGAACCAGATATGTACCGGTTAAGGAAAGTGACTTCATTTTCTCGGCAGTAGCCGAGGAATTCGGTTTTATCGGTTCGGTTGCGGTCATCCTTACTTATTTCCTTATGATCATGCTTATCATAAGAATCGCGAAGCGTGCCAGGGATTACCTCGGCACGATGATCGCGCTCGGTATCGGAGCTCTGTTCAGTATTCAGGTTTTCATCAATATCGGTGTTGTAACATCGCTTCTTCCCAATACCGGTATTCCGCTTCCTTTTATGAGCTCCGGGCTTTCATCGCTGCTGATTAATCTTATGCTGATAGGAGTATTGATGAACATAAGCATGCAGCCTAAGGATGAAACGCGCAGAACCGTGTCAAACGAGTTTGAAGGGTTGTAGTAATAATAATTTTATGGGGTGCAGTAATGAACATTGGTTTTATCGCGCATGACGCGAAAAAGGTCCTTATGCAGAATTTCTGCATAGCTTATCGCGGGATTATCAGCCGCCATACTCTTTATGCCACCGGAACAACCGGAAGGCTTATCGAGGAAGCGACCAATCTTCCCGTACATAAATTTCTTGCGGGACATTTGGGCGGAGAGCAGCAATTCGGCTCTCTGATCGAGCACAACGAGATCGACCTTGTCATTTTTCTAAGGGATCCCCAGAATCCACAGGCTCATGAGCCGGATCTGGCCAAC
>CAJOQS010000003.1 GCA_905236925.1 uncultured Lachnospiraceae bacterium
AGGCTTAAGGAAGCCGCGGGAGTCAGAAGTCAGAGCGGACTTGACCTGGGTGTTATAGATCATTACAACGGAACCCAAAGAAGCGTCAGAACCCTTTCGGGAGGAGAATCGTTCATGGCTTCGCTTTCTCTGGCACTCGGTCTGTCGGATGAGGTTCAGTCGTCCGCCGGCGGCATCCGGATAGATACGATGTTTATTGATGAGGGCTTCGGCTCGCTGGATCATGACGCACTCGATATGGCGTTCAGGGCACTCGCCGGACTGACGGACGGCAACAGGCTGGTCGGCATCATTTCACACGTTGAGGAGCTCAAGAACCGCATCGACCGCCAGATAGTCGTCACACGGCAGAAGAGCGGCGGCAGCAGGATAGAGATGATCTGAGAGGTCATTGGATTTAAACGCAAAGAGTGATACAATAGAACGAAAGATTTGTTAATGTTCAGGAGGTTGGCGGTATGTGGATCGCACTTTTGATAATACTGATCATCGCGGCGCTGATATGCTTTCTTATAGCACCCGGGAGAGGATGCGGCAAGACAAGGCAGGATTTCTATCATCTTAATCTGGCGCATCGCGGTCTGCATACGAAGGATAAGAAGGTCCCCGAGAATTCGCTTGCTGCGTTCGGAAGAGCCGCGGACGCCGGCTACGGAATAGAACTCGACCTGCAGCTGTCAAAGGACGGAAAGGTCGTTGTATTCCATGACGACACCCTGAACCGTGTATGCGGCATAGACGGAAGGGTGGATGCCTACACCTATGAGGAGCTTTGCAATTTCAGGCTGTGCGGAACGGAGGAGCGGATACCTCTTTTCTCCGAGGTCCTTGAGCTTGTGGACGGACGCGTGCCTCTGCTTGTGGAATTCAAGAACGGCCCGAGAAACGATCTTCTCTGCAGCCTTACGCTTCCGATGCTCCGCGCATATAAGGGAATTTTCTGCATCGAGAGCTTCAGTCCTCTGATCGTCAGGTGGTTCAGGAAGAACGCGCCGGATATCATGCGCGGACAGCTTGCTTCGTCTTTTTCCGAGATGAAAAAGGAGCTTCCCGGATGGCAGGCGTTCGTTCTGTCGAACTGTCTTCTGAACTTCCTTGCAAGGCCGCATTTCATCGCCTACTATGTAGAAAAGCATTCTCTGCTCGTTAAGCTCTGCGAGGCTCTCGGAGCAATGCGCGCGGTATGGACCGTACGTCCCGACTGCGATATAGAGTACCTTAAAAAGACTCGTGATATACTGATATTCGAGCTCTACGAGCCTGAAATACGTTACTGAAGCGCTGGGTATGACGGAAAGGCCTGACATATGCGGGAACTGTATGAGAAGTATCTGAACTATATGAACGAAAAGCTGGTCCTTGCGGTAGCGAGCAAGCCGGCTCTTAAAGGTGAGGGCCTTCCCGTGAAGATAAGGATCAAACCGGTCCTTATCAAGGGAAAGACTCTGTTTCAGGTTACACGTACCGTAGGGACTAAGGAGTTTCACGAAAATGTTGATACGGAGGCGGCAGCAGGATTGCTGGCTTCATCGGCGGATCCCTCCGATATGTCCCAACCGCAGCATTTCCGTCAGATCGAGATCACAAATGGTTCTACAAGTGTAGTGAGCATGATCGGCAAAAAGGGCACGATCACGACGAAGGAGCGCAGAAATCAGGCTGCATGCTGTACTGCAGCGGCGAAGGACCTCAGTGTTAACCGGAAGAAGAATTATGTTCTCGAAGAGGGCGTTCCGGTTCCGTTCCTTGTGAGGCTCGGAGTCATGACACCCGCAGGTGCCGTGGTCAAGGCACGCTACGACAAGTTCCGCCAGATCAACCGCTATCTGGAATTCGTTGAGGATATAATCCCCTCGCTTCCGAAGGGCCGCGAGATATCGATCATTGACTTTGGATGCGGCAAATCGTATCTTACTTTTGCGCTGTATTATTATCTTCATGAGAAGAAGGGCTTCGATGTGCGGATAACGGGGCTTGACCTGAAGTCTGACGTTATAGAGGAATGCGGAAGGTTGGCGCGGGAATTCGGATACGACAAGCTCGAATTCCTCCACGGCGATATCGCGGACTACACGGGTACGGACAGCGTTGATATGGTTGTGACGCTGCATGCCTGCGATACCGCGACGGACTACGCCCTTTTCAAGGCAATAAGCTGGAATGCGAAGGTGATCTTCTGCGTACCGTGCTGTCAGCATGAATTGAATAAACAGATAGACGACAGCAGTAGAAAGCCTATCATGAAATACGGTCTTATAAAGGAGCGCGTAGCTGCGCTGTATACCGATGCCTTCAGGGCAAACATGCTGGAGGAGCAGGGCTACAGAACGCAGGTGCTCGAGTTTATCGATATGGAGCATACTCCGAAGAACATCCTCATAAGGGCTGTTAAAACAGGCAGGAAGATGCTTCCTCCCGAGGCTGCCGCAGGGGAGAGAAAACAGCGGCAGGAATATGTTGAGGTCATGAAGGAGATAGGAGCGGAGCCTGCATTATACAGGCTTCTGCACCCTCAGTCCGAGAATTGACAGGCAGGACAGGATATGAAATTCAAATATAAGGTATTGATCGTTTTCGCCGTTTTTATCGCGGCGTTGATATATTTCGGCGGCGACATCAGGAAGTCGTTTTTTGAAACCTCAGCCGCCACTACGCAGATGAGCAGCGCCACGCTGCCCACGATCTGTTTTGATGTCAACGGAAGCAAGATCAACCGTCTTCACGGATATGTCTCGAATCTGGACGAGATGATCATGAGAGAAACGATCACTCCGGTCACATCCGCCAGAACCTTTACGGTCCTTATCGAGGAGAATGAAAGTACCGTAAAGAAGCTGAAATATGAAGTCCTCAATATGGACGGCCGGGAAGTGGAATCCGACAGCTTCACGGTGCTCGAGGCGGAAGACGGGCCGAAAAAGGTCCGCATTACCCTGAAGGAAACGATGAAGACCGGTCAGGAGTACATCTGTAAGATCACGCTGATCACCAACAAAAGTAAGAGGATATACTATTACACCCGTCTGAAGATGTATGACGACGGCTATCTCGATGAGAAGCTGGATTTCGCGCAGAGCTTCAGCAGCATCCTGTTTTCCGACAGCGATACAGCGAAGCAGGGACTTAAGAAATACCTTGAGTCCTCGAGGTCTGCGGACAATACCTCGTTCGCGCGGGTTACGATCAAGTCGAGCTTCTTCATGGTAACATGGGGAAACCTTGAGCCCCGCGTGATCTGGGAAGAAACGCCGACGATCAACGAGTTCTACGACAGCATGGCGTCGATCGAGCTCAAATATCTGATATCCATCGATCAGGAATCGGGTACGGAATACTACGTGGTCAAGGAGCATTTCCGCTTTACGTACACGGAGAAGCGGACCTATCTCTATACATACGACAGGACCATGGAGGCGGTATTCGATGTCGAGAACACCTCTCTCATAAGGAACGAGTTCAAACTCGGCATCACCAACGAGACGGACGCGCAGACCGGGGCCAGCGACTCGCGCAAATACCTTTCCTTTGTCTACGGTAGGGAGCTTATGCTCTACGATGTAGACAGGAACATACTTCACAAGGTTTTCTCGTTCCGTGAGAATAACGGGGATTACTCAAGGGACTACTACGATCAGCACGCGATAAGGCTGATACATGTCTACGACAACGGCGACGTGGATTTCATGGTCTACGGATATATGAACCGCGGAGAATACGAGGGGCGCGTCGGGATAGTCCTGTACCGCTTTATCCTTGAGGACGAACGCATTGAGGAGCAGATGTATATCGCGGTCAATTCGAGCTATCAGCTCCTTGCTGCGGATATGACGGACTTTGCCTACTTAGGCGACCGGAACATCTTCTATTTCTCGCTCTATGACAGTATTTACGCATTTGACCTTACGACAAAGAAGCTGTCCGTGATCGCTGAAGGCGTTCCGGCTGAAAACCTTGTTTACTGCGAGGAGGAGGAATACATAGCCTGGCAGGATGACGAGGATGATATGAAGGCCCGTGTGATCACGGTAATGAACCTTACCGACGGGACGACCAGAAGGATCGAAGCGGGATACGGCGAGAATATCCGCATCTACGGAAGGATCAACAATAATATCATTTACGGAATGGCAAGGAAGGATGATGTTTCTACACTTGTAGACGGCAGCAGGATCCTTCCGGCATATAAGCTGTTCATAGAGGATGGCTCGGGCAACATACTGAAGGTCTACGAAGAGAAGGATCTTTGCGTAAGGGATGTCGAGATCAGGGAAAACATGATCGTCCTGAAGAGGCTGAGGAGAAAGCTCGGAAATCCTGTTATTTATGAGGAAGCACCCGACGATTCGATCATGAACCGCCACGAGGATATCGAGCAGCCCGTTTCGGTCACAAAGCGCGTAACGGACAAGATCCTTACGGAATACTATGTTTCTCTCCCGAAGGTGGTAGATATAGGAGTCAAGCCCACACTTGTATATGCCCTGTCAACCATAATCAACTATGATACGACAACACGTGTGTACGAACCGGAGAACAGAACCGGCCAGTTCTATACATATTCCTTCGGAAACGTAGTTTATGCGGACCCTGCGGTGGTCAAGGCAGTTGCCGCCGCCGACGCGATGACGGGTACGGTCATCAACGCGGAAGGCAGGGTAGTATGGGAACGCGGTATCAAGACCGCAAGGTCCGAGATATCGGGCATCAGGGCGGTCGACGCCGACAACGCGCATGATCCCCTGCAGGCTGCGATGGCAATGGTCCTTGCGTATAAGAACAATGAAACGCCCACATCAGGCTTCTCGACCGGACGCTCCAGTGTTTATGAATGGATGAGCTCGGCCATGAAGTCGGTTGTACTGGATCTAACGGGGGCTTCGCTTGATGAAGTGCTCTATTACGTATACAGGGGCAGGCCTGTAATCGCAATGAAGAAGGACGGCACCGCATGCGTGATCACCGGATATGACGCGGTATCGATCACGGTCTATGAGCCTGCTAAAAAGAAGAGCATTAAATATTCGAGCCGTGAGGCGGGCGCTATGTTCGCCGAGGCAGGGAATATTTTCATCACATACGTCGATTAAAGGCTTTTGAGGGGAGGAATTGAGATTGCGCCTGGTAATTCAGCGCGTTTCCCGCGCGAAGGTCAGCGTGGAAGGCGAAGTTAAGGGAAGCATCGGGAAGGGATATCTGGTCCTTCTGGGAGTCGGACGCGAGGATTCGAACGCCACGGCCGAAAAGTTTGCCGAAAAGGTATTGAAGCTCAGGATCTTCGAGGATGAGAACGGCAAGACGAACCTGAACCTTGCACAGGTTGAGGGAGGCCTGCTGATCGTTTCACAGTTCACACTTTATGCGGATACAAGTTCAAACCGTCCGGGCTTTACGAACGCTGCTCCTCCGGAACAGGCGGAGGCGATCTACGAGCATTTTGTAAGTTACTGCGCGGAGAGGGTGCCTCTTGTGCAGCACGGTGTTTTCGGGGCCGACATGAAGGTGGAGCTTGAAAACGATGGACCGTTTACCATAATCCTTTAACACAAAATTCATTTTACAAACCGCGCAAAATGGTGTAAACTGCAAAAGCCGAAGGGCGGAAAGGAGTATTGCAATGTTTGAGTATAAGACATCGGGAGTGTGCTCTCAGAAAATTGAGTTTGATATAGCCGAGGAAAACGGCAAAAAGGTTGTAAGGAATGTTAAGTTCACCGGAGGATGCAGCGGAAACACGCAGGGTGTTGCGCGCCTCGTCGAAGGCATGGAGGTTAATGAGGCTGTTTCAAGGATTGAGGGTATCAGGTGCGGAATGAAGTCCACATCATGTCCCGACCAGCTTGCTAAGGCTATCAAGACCGCTATTTAAGAGGAAAGTCGCTGATGAAGAACATCATTTTGACGGGCGGAGGCACCGCAGGACATGTCACGCCCAATATCGCACTGATCGAGCGTCTCCGGGAGATGGATTATTCGATCAGCTACATAGGCTCCTATGACGGGATAGAAAAAGGGCTTATAGAAAAGCTCGGGATCCCTTATTACGGAATATCGTCCGGTAAGCTCAGACGCTACATCGACAGGAAAAACCTGTCGGATCCTTTTAAGGTTTTAAAGGGAATTGTTGAAGCCAACAGGCTCATGAAGCAGCTTAAGCCGGATGTCGTTTTCTCGAAGGGCGGATACGTTACTGTTCCGGTCGTTTTTGCAGCGCACAGGTTTGGTGTGCCGACTATCATACACGAGTCCGACATGACACCCGGTCTTGCTAATAAGCTGTGCATACCGAAGGCTGACAGGATCTGCTGTAATTTCGCGGAAACCATGGACTATCTTCCTGAAGGCAAGGCGATACATACCGGCACTCCCCTCAGAAAGGAACTGTTTGAGGGCGACAGGCAAAAGGGACTTGATTTCTGCGGCTTCAGCGGAAGAAGACCTGTGATCATGGTCGTCGGCGGAAGCACCGGAGCGGCTGCGATCAATGAAGCGGTCAGGAACCTCCTTCCGACACTTCTCGTTACCTACGATGTGGTCCATATCTGCGGAAAGGGCAAGTGCGACGCCGGCCTCAACGGAACGGCGGGCTATAAGCAGTTTGAATATGTCAGTGACGAGCTGAAGGATGTATTTGCGGCTGCCGATCTTGTGATCTCACGTGCCGGAGCCAATGCCGTATGCGAGATCCTTGCTCTGGCAAAGCCCAATATCCTGATACCTCTCTCGGCTGCGGCCAGCAGAGGCGATCAGATACTGAACGCCGAATCGTTCGAGCATCAGGGCTACAGCTTCGTGCTTGAACAAGAAATGATGACCAACGAGACCTTAAGGGACGCGATAAGTACCGTTCTGATGAACAGGGAAAATTATATCGAGAAGATGAAGACCGCGACCCAGGCTGACGCTACGGACAGGATCCTTGAACTGATCGAGTCCTACAGCGCCGGTAAGCAGAAATAATGCTCCGAATATAAAAAAAAGCGGGAGATCGCTGATTGCGGTCTCCCGTGTTTTTTTACTTCTCGGATTTCTTTTTGGATTTCTTTGAGGTCTTGCCTTCCTCTTCCTTTTCCTTGTTTCTGAGGCTCTGGTACTTCTCCTGAAGCTTCTGACGGAGATTCTTCTTTACCGGAGGAGCCTCAAGACCGCCGCGGGCGCTCTTGACTTCGACGATGTAGATACCGTTCATCAGAACCTTGACTTCCTTCTTCTCGGGGATGAGAGAGAAGGCCTTTTCATCGCACATCAGCATCATGACCTTCGGGCCGACCTTAGCTCTTACGAGCGGAACTCTGGAACGGCGGAGATACTTGGGTGTCTGATCTATAACAATCTGCGGAAGCCCTGATTCGATAAGCTTCTTGCGGGATTTATCGATTACGAAGATAGACATGATCTGCGCTCCCTGACGCATGGTCGTCTCGGATTCTTCCTGCTTCTTCTGAAGCTTTTTTCCTGCGATAGTCAGTCCGATGAGAGCACCGATAAGGATTACGGTGACGATTATGAAAATGATCCAACCTGTAGACATTAATAATTTTTCCTCCTCAATAAGGTTACCGATGAATTGTAGCATTAAGGCGCCAAAAATTCAAGTAAAAGTGTTCACGCAACGTGAATTGCGGATTATTTAAGCTTCGCGTCCTCGGCGAGCATTCCGGCTATGATGTCGCGTACATGTGCACCGATCGTCTTGGTTTCCTCGGGAGTAAGCCCACCGGGATAGATAGGCTTGCCGTAGTGGACGATAACGTGTGCGGCCTTGATCTTGTTGCTGTTGAGCTCAAATACGGAATCGGAATTGGAGATAGCCACGGGAATGATGGGACATCCGGATTTCAGCGCTATCTTAAAGGTGCCCTCCTTGAACGGGAGCATCTCGTCTTTGTGGTTCCTTGTTCCTTCGGGCATTACGAATATCGAATAGCCCGCCTTGATTGTTTCAATGGCTTTCAGGACTGTTTTCATTCCCTGACGCATGTCGTGGCGGTCAAGGAACAGACAGTTCATGTTGGTCATCCACCATGAAAGCGAGGGAACATGACGAACCTGCTTCTTCGCAATAAATCCCGTGGGGCCGGCAACCGTGGTATATCCCGCGGGAATATCGGCGTAGCTGCGGTGATTGGCGGTATACAGAACAGCCGTGTCCTTCGGGATGTTTTCCTGCCCGATGCATGTCACCTTCATACCTGCAAAGAACATGACGATCTTAAAGCAGATATTGACAATTTTCTGTGAGGCCACGGCGCAGAAGCGCTTGTTAAACAGTCCGATGAACTTCAGTACCATACAGAACGGAACCGAAAGCAGCAGGACCAGAGCTAATGACAAAAAAGCAATAAATGTTCTCATGATTCAGATCCGTA
>CAJOQS010000004.1 GCA_905236925.1 uncultured Lachnospiraceae bacterium
CAGATCGTAAACATACATGGTCATTTTCTTCTTGCTGAGCTTGACAGAGGCTGCCTCAGCGGAACCCGGCGTAAATGCGCCAACTAGCGAGAGGATTATTGTAAGACACATAAGTAGAGCGGCAAGTCTTTTCTTCCTGACGGTTTTTCCTTTCTGTGAAATATTTTGTTTCATTGAGAGATTGGCAACTGTTGCTTGCCGATATGTGAGTAGCACGAAAGAACTTGCTGTTCCGTATATTTTATCATTCGTGGAAAAATATATCAATATGTATTATTTTAATTGCCTATTCCATCTGCGGATAGTAAAATCATATATATATAATTATTGCGAGGATTTACTCATTTATGAGTCTTGATTATGATTTTGACCGCGCTGAAAGACAGGAAAAGCGCAAAAAGTTCTTTTTAAGGTTTCTTGGATGGCTGCTGGCTCTTGGGTCTGTTATAGCCCTTGCATGGGGAATAACACAGTATACACTTGAACTGACCAATATGGTCGGCGATTCTATGGAAAGCACGCTTTCTTCGGGTGATACCATACTTATCAACAAGCTTGTTTACCGAATCAGGGAACCCGAACGTTTTGACGTGATCGTTTTTCAGAAAAGCGGCAAGGAACACAGCTATTACAGCATCAAGAGGATCGTCGGACTGCCCGGTGAGACCGTGCTTGTTTCGAACGGAAGAGTTTATATCAACGGTGAGCTCCTTGATGAGCCGCAGGTCTCCGAGGACATGGTCCTTGAAGGTCTCGCCGCGGAACCGATTGTTCTTGACGAGGACGAATACTTTGTACTCGGCGACAACAGAAATATGAGCGAGGACAGCCGTTATTTCAACGTCGGCAACGTTGTTTCCGACGAGATCATCGGTAAGGCCTGGCTGCGCACCAATAAGTTCGGTATCATCAGCAAGCTGAACATGAAGCAGAATGAAAGCGAAGATAAGGAAGAAAACGAAGACTAATCTTTAATGAGGTGAAGAATACACATGGTTTATCAGTGGTATCCCGGTCATATGTCGAAGGCAAAGCGGCAGATGCAGGAGGATCTTAAGGTCGTTGACGCAGTTGTTGAGATCCTTGATGCAAGGATCCCCTACAGCAGCAAGAATCCCGATATTGACTCAATGGCAAAGGGGAAGGCAAGGATCATCATCCTTAACAAGGCCGATCTTGCAGACAGGTCAAAAACCGAGGAGTGGAAAAAGTATTACGAGAGCAAGGGCTTTTTTGTCAATATCTGCAATTCGAGGAACGGAAACGGGATCAAGGATACCGTTGGCATCATACGTGAGGCATGCTCCGAGAAGATAGAACGTGACAGAAAACGCGGAATCATGGCAAGGCCTGTCAGGGCCATGATCGCAGGCATCCCGAATTCCGGTAAATCAACATTTATCAATTCAATGGCAGGTAAGAACTGCGCCAAAACCGGCAATAAGCCCGGAGTCACAAAGGGAAAGCAGTGGATAAGGCTCAACAGGGAGATAGAGCTTCTCGATACTCCCGGCATTCTCTGGCCCAAATTTGAGGATCAGAGGATCGGCCTTAAGATAGCATTTATCGGTTCAATCAACGACGAGATTCTGTATCCCGAGGAGATGGCATTTGAGCTTCTGGGCATTCTGAAAAAGGAATATCCCGGAGTTATCGCCGCCCGTTACGGTGAAGGTCTTGAGGAGCTTGCGGATATTAACGAGATCTTATCAAAGATAGCCGTGATCCGCGGATGTCTTAAAAAGGGCGGGGAAGCCGATACCGAGAAGGCCTCTAAGCTCATTATCGATGATTTCAGAAGTCTTAAGCTCGGGAACATCTCCCTTGAGAAGGTTTCGGAGATCGGGTCCGCGGATCCTAAAAACGGCTCTGGTGAGCGGGAACGGGATGCAAAATCATGACGAAAGCCGAAGAACAGCGCGAATTAAAAAGACTGCAGAAGCTTGAGGCCGAGCGTGCGAGGATCGAAGCAATGAAGGAGTTTGAGTATAAATACTCGGACTGTTCATTTATCTGCGGTATTGACGAGGTCGGAAGAGGACCGCTTGCGGGACCTGTCTATGCTGCTGCGGTTATCCTGCCCCGGGACAAGGAGATCCTTTATCTTAACGATTCCAAGAAGCTCTCGGAAAAGAAGCGCGACGAGCTTTATGATGTCATCATGGAGAACGCCGTTGCTGTCGGGATCGGTCAGGCCTCATGGGAAACAATAGACGAGATCAACATCAAGCAGGCAACACTAAGAGCAATGCGTGAGGCTGTCGAGGCCTTGAAGGTAAGACCGGATATGCTGCTTGTTGATGCGGAGCATATTCCCGATATCGATATCAGACAGGTCGGTATAATCAAGGGTGACGCAAGGAGCGTTTCGATCGCTGCTGCCAGCATAATTGCCAAGGTCACAAGGGACCGCATTATGTGCAAATACGCAGAGCAATACCCTGAATATGATTTTGCCGGAAACAAGGGCTACGGCACCGCAGCTCATATAGAGGCACTGAAGAAGTTCGGACCCTGTCCGATCCACAGAAAAACGTTTATCAAGAACTTTATCTAGGTCAATGCACCTGAAGAAAGGAGCGGCCGTAATGGCAGATTATAACGATAAGAAGCAGAAAACAGCTGTCGCTCTGGGATTTGAGCCGGGTGATGAGGCACCTAAGATCCTTGCCACAGGTAAAGGCCATGTGGCAGAAAAGATCATTGAGGGAGCACGGCAGAACGATATTCCGGTACACCGTGACCCCAAGCTTGCAAAGACACTGTCCGAGCTGGAGTTCGGGGAGTATATCCCGCCCGAGCTGTATGAAGTCGTGATCCAGGTTCTTATGTATGTTGACAGAGTCGATGCTGTTAAGGAAAAAATGGGCAGGAAGCTATGAATAAAAGGCAGGTCGGCTCGAATAAAGAGGAGCTTGCGGCGAAATATCTCGAGAAGCAGGGATATGTGATACTTGAAAAGAATTTCTACTGCAAGGCCGGAGAGATAGATATCATCGCAAGAGACGCGGAATACCTCTGTTTTGTTGAGGTGAAATACAGGAGTGATTCAGAAAACGGCTTTCCCGAGGAGGCCGTTGATCCGAGGAAAACGGGAAGGATATCGAGAAGCGCCATCTGTTACATGAACGCAGCGGGACTTCCTGAGGATATTCCCTGCAGGTTTGACGTTGTTTCGATCCTCGGGAAGGAGTTTTTGCTGATTAAGAACGCTTTTGACGCGGTTCTTTGATCGTATATTCTGATATAACAGGTTGAATTTATGGAAAAAAAGGGACATTTGATAAAATCGGTCGAGCCGGGTTCAATTGCCGAGGAGCTTGGAATCATGCCCGGAGACCGTTTGATAAGCATCAACGGAACTGAGATCAGTGATGTTTTTGACTACAGATATCTGTCTGATGATGAGGAGCTTACACTCCTTATCTATTCCGCGGAGGAAGATGACTGCGTCGAGTGCGAGGTCGAAAAAGATGCGGATGAGGACCTCGGCATTGTGTTTGAAGCGGGTCTGATGGACGAATACAGGCATTGCAGCAATAAATGTATTTTCTGCTTTATTGACCAGATGCCTCCCGGGATGAGAAAAACCCTGTATTTCAAGGATGATGACGCAAGGCTTTCCTTCCTGCAGGGCAATTATGTGACCCTTACGAACATGTCGGAGAAGGATATAGAGAGGATATGCTTTTACAAGCTTTCTCCGATCAATGTTTCGATACATACCACAAATCCCGAGCTTCGCTGCCGTATGCTCAACAACCGCTTCGCCGGAGAAGCCCTCAAAAAGCTTGATTCCCTGTGCAAGGCAGGTATCGAGATCAACGGGCAGATCGTATTGTGCAAG
>CAJOQS010000005.1 GCA_905236925.1 uncultured Lachnospiraceae bacterium
CAGAGTATGATGGCTCCGAATATGTGACTGCTGAAGCGGAGGAGTCGCAATACGCACAGCCCGGATATGAAGCTGCTGCAGCCGAAGGGCCTGAATACAGCCGGTCCGATTACGAAGGCACTGCAGCCGAAGAACCTGAGTACGCAAGGCCTGAATATGAAGCTGTCGAAGGCGGGGAGACGGAGCACGGGAATTCCGAATATGCTGAAGTCGAAGCTGAAGAGCAGGAGTACGATCAGGCGGATTACGACAATGACGATGTAGGATATAGCGCAGATAGTGAAGCGATGCAGGAAGAGGCCGTAAACGGCCAGCCCGAGGCGGCTGAGGATATCGAAGAGCCTGAACAGCCCGGACAGCCTGAACCTGCCGCGGCGCCGGAAGCAATAGAAGTACCGGTTGAGCCCGAAGCGCCTGTGCAGGCGGAAAATGCGATGAACGCCGGGGAGTCGGCAGATACCGGAGAAACAGCGGAAGAGAACGATTACGAAGAAGACCTTCGCGAGTTCGACCGTGACGATTACGAGATAACCCTTGCACCCGAAGTAATGGCGGAGATCGAGGGATACGAGAACGGCCATTTCAGAATGCCTTCCGTTGACATCAGTGATGTGATCGATGAGGCCGGCAGCGAAAGCGCGGAAGAGCAGCGCATAGAAGACAGCAGAGAAGAAGTACTGGAAGAAGAATTGGAAGAAGAAATTCCGGAAGAGGATGTATTCGCGGCTGACCTTGTTGTGCGCGAATTCAAGGCAAAGCAGCAGGTTCAGATCGCCGAGGACAGCCTTCTCGGCACATTCCTTCGCGAACATGATTCGGAGCTGGAGGATTATTTCGGATTCTTCGCTTATCAGAAGGACATCAGGGGTCAGCTTGTTAAAACACTCGAGATCCTTTTAAATCCCCAGATAAAGAACAAGTGCGTCGTTGTTTCGGGAGAGCATAACAGCGGAAGCAAGAGCATTATGAAGGGTATCACCAAGATACTTCTGAAGGGCGGATTCCTGCGGGATTCACAGCTCGCACTCACCGAGGCGGAGAAGATTAACTCCATGCGCCTTACCGAGAAAATGGGGCAGCTTATCGGAAAATGTCTCATAATCAACCATGCGGGAAGGCTTTCGGCGGAATCCGTAGCACAGCTGCTTGAAGTAAATCCTTCGTTTGCAGGCAAGACTGCCGTTATACTGTCTGATACCAGAAGCGAGCTGAGCAGGCTGATGAAGGAAAACCGCGAGATCAACAGCATGTTCCCGCTGAGAATCCATATCCCTGCCTACGACGAGGAGGACTTTGAGGACCTGCTGTTCGTCCGCCTGGAGGAGAGCGGCCTGTCGATAAACAAGGCGGCGTTTGAGGCGGTAAGGGTCGAATTAAAGCGCATCGTCCGCGAAACAAAGGAAGGAAGTCTGGCTGAGGCCGACAGATACATCGGAACGATAATGGATGCGGTTCAGAGCCGCAATGCCGGCAAGATCATGAGAAGCGGTACTGCCAGCATCAAGAACGAGGATATGTGCGTCCTTAAAGAAGATATTGCGGAATATCATAAAGGTATGTAAAATAACAGGCCTCCGGAGCATGGCTCCGGGGGCCTTGATAGTTTGCTGATGATCAAACGATGAACTGTATGTCTATCTCGTTCTTGAGCTGCTGTCCGCCCTTGGACTCAACCTTTCGGGTGACGTGCAGCGTGTATGTTTCGCCGGAAGCATAGGCTTCGGAAGGTTCGATCTCGATTGCGTGGAGATCGGGGTTGTAAGATATCCTGGTGGGTATCTTAGAGTTCTGGGCGTTGTAGACTATCAGATTGTCGTCGTTAACGGTTGCAGGGTTCAGCGGGATGTTAAAAACGATCCTCCAGACAAACTTACCTGTCCTGAATTTCAGATCCTGCTTGACTAAACGTTTGTCTTCGCCGGTGACAGATACGATATTGAGATAATTGCCCATCTGTACCAGTTCCTTTCTGCATTTACTGCTTTTATTGTGTGATTATCATAATTATACAACGAATTCGCAAAAAGTAAATACAGGATTGGCTATTATGGGGGTTTACAAGGGGAAATGCAAAGGTTATAATTGTTTTAACCATATTTTTGACATTTTTGCCGAAAATATGTCAGGATGATTTTTATCTTCTCTTTTGAGATTTAATATATTTTGAGGTGATTATGGAACAGTACATCATTAAAGGGGGCTGCTCTCTTGCCGGCGAAGTTGTGATCAACGGCGCCAAGAATGCGGCGCTTGGCATCATCGCGGCTGCGATCATGACCGACGAACCCGTTACGATCGAGAATCTTCCCGACGTACATGACATAAACGTTTTACTTGAAGCTATTCAGGAGATCGGCGCCATAGTTGAAAGGATCGACCGTCACACGGTCAGGATCATCGGCACGGTTACAAGGTGTGAAGTTGATAACGAAAGTATGCGCAAGATGCGCGGTTCATATTATCTGATAGGTGCTCTTCTGGGCAAGTGCAGGAGTGCTGCGGTTCCGCTTCCCGGCGGCTGTAACATCGGCAGCAGGCCCATCGAGCAGCACACCAAGGGCTTCAGGGCTCTGGGTGCGGACGTTGACATCAGCTTCGGTATGGTCAACGCCAAAACCGACAAGCTTGTCGGCAGCCACATTTTCTTCGACCTTGTTTCCGTCGGAGCTACGATCAATGTCATGCTCGCAGCGGTTCTTGCCGAAGGGCAGACGATCATGGAGAACTGCGCAAAGGAGCCCCACATCGTTGATGTGGCGAACTTCCTTAACAGCATGGGAGCCAATATCAAGGGCGCCGGAACCGATGTTATCAGGATCCGCGGAGTTGAATCTCTTCACGGAAGTACATATTCGATCATCCCCGACCAGATCGAAGCGGGAACGTTCATGCTCGCTGCTGCGGCTACACGTGGGGATGTGCTTATCAGGAATGTCATTCCCAAGCATCTCGAGGCCATTTCGGCCAAGCTTATCGAGATAGGCTGTGAGGTCGAGGAGGATGACGATTCGGTTAGGGTTATTGCCAACAGAAGGCTCGGACATACACAGCTTAAAACACTTGCATATCCCGGATTCCCGACCGATATGCAGCCTCAGATGACCGCTACTCTTGCTCTTTCCGAGGGCACGAGCATCGTTACGGAAAGTATCTTCGAGAACCGCTTCAAATATGTTGACGAGCTTACGCGAATGGGCGCAAGCATCAAGGTTGAAAGCAACACCGCGATCATCAACGGAGTGGAGAAATTCACCGGTGCAACGGTATGCACTCCCGACCTCAGGGCGGGTGCCGCGCTTGTTATAGCAGGACTTGCCGCTGAAGGCTTTACGATCGTTGAGCAGGTTGAATATATCGAGAGAGGTTACGAGCATTTCGAATTAAAGCTCCGCGACCTCGGCGCAATGATAGAGAAGGTGGATGCGGAAGACACCAGGGCGATCAAGAAATTCAAGTTGAAAGTAGGGTAATTTTTTCTTTTGTTATTAAGTTCAGGGCGCAGCTCTCAAGGAGCGCTGCGCCCTGAATTTATAATCAGAAATCAAAATATCTCTTCGCATTATTGTACGAAATATCCTGTACCATCTCTCCGAGCAGCTGCTCGTCCCAAGGATACTCGCCGTTCTCAACAAAACCGG
>CAJOQS010000006.1 GCA_905236925.1 uncultured Lachnospiraceae bacterium
CAGGGTCTGAAGGCCAGCTTGCCCGCGGAATAATCAAGATTGATATTTTTGTAGAATACCTTGTAGCCCATATCCTCGAGAAATGCCTTATAGTTTTCCTCGTCCTCCATGGATTTATCGCCGACATATTCGACCGCGTAGCGGTACTTTCCGGGCTCGCACTCATCAAAGGTATAGTCGAGTTTTCCGGTCTTTACCAGCCTGTAGCCCTTGTCGGCCATGGAATTGAGCCATCGCTCCTGGCTTCGCATAAAGCCCGCGAAAAATCTTCTCTTCACAATGCTCATGCCTGTCCACCTCCTATAATTTCCGCAGCTGTCGCGGTGAGTTCCTTCAGACGTGCCAGTTCTTTTTCTGCTATCTGCCGGCCTTCGTCCGTGACCACATATTCCTTTGTCCTGCCGCCCTCTCCGTACGGTTCGATCCACCCCTTTTCGGTCAGCGTGTTGATCGCACCGTACAGGGAACCCGCCCCGAGAACCAGCCGTCCGTTCGTCTTCTCCTCGATGAACTGCATGATGGCGTAGCCATGCTTGGGTTCAAATACCGATAGCAGGATGAAGAATGTAACTTCCGTCAAAGCACCGCTTTTTACATTATCTTTCAAACAAGTGCCTCCTTCCTGTATTACGTTTACTGTACTATCGTTAACCGTAATATATCACTAACCGTAATATCTGTCAACATCTTTTTTATGAGCGGGTATATCACAAAAAAGGTGCTGGCCCTTGAGCCTGCACCTCAACACATTTGTTGGTTTCATTATCCAGTTACTCTTTTTTTTCAAAATGCTGATAATCTTTTTTTGTATTCCAGTCTCCGCCCCAGGTGAAGCCGTGGGAAATGAAGATATTGTAACAATCATCATTTCTACGAATATAGTATGGATTGTCTTTTTCGCGGTCAACATAATCACCGGCGTTGTAGGGCTGGAGGAAGGTCGAACCGTCCTTGCGGACATATACATAGGGGTTGTAAAGCGGATTGATGTCGATCGCAAGGCCCAGCGCATGATTCGAGAGAGTAGTTGATTCGGCAATAAACCGGTAATTGAACGCTGAAGTATTATTATCCTCCATTGAAAGCTCATCATCTGCGTTGTATTCGTCGATGAGCCTGATCTTTTCTATAGGATATTCAATGTCAAAAAGCTCGCGGAATATGGCGAGCATATCCTCCGCCACGGCGGTATTGACGATGAGCTCACCTTCGCTTATGTTCCCTTCAAAATCAAAATGCAGAACATGAATATAACGCAGCTCTTCAAGGTCGAGAGTGCAGTTGTCGGGATAGGACCTGCCTTTGATCCGCGCGAATATGTCATCCGTGATCTTTGAAATATAAAACTCGGCATCTACGTTTACCGGCTGCATGGTTGGTTCCTCCGTGATGGTGGGAGTAGTATCCGATGTAACGGTATCCGCTGTATTATCTGCGGCTTCGGTTGGTTCCAGAGTAATATCGGCGGTTTGATCCTTTGAATCCGGAACAGCGATTAATGCTTCCTTTTGTGACGGCACAGCCGTAACAGCGGGGCTGTCTGTGGGGTTGGGTCCCTTCCTGTGTCCTGAGCATGAAACTGTCAAAAGGACTGATATTATAAGTATTGCTGTTATTATTACACGTTTCATTATGCTGTGGTTCCTTTAAAGCAGCTTTTGAGTCCCGGAATGATATTACCAGTATATCCGTGCCTCGAGTTCCTTCGCAAACTGAACCAGACCTGCGCGGTCTTCTTCAGTAAATCTGGCAAGCAGCGGGCTGTCGATATCGAGCACTCCGGCTACGTTCTTTCCTGCGTCATGGAGAGGTACGACTATCTCTGAGCGGGAAGCGGAGTCGCAGGCAATGTGGCCCGGGAACTCGTGCACATCGGGAACAAGCTGAACTGCATCCTCAGCCCATGCGGTTCCGCAGACGCCTTTGCCTCTATTGATATGAATGCATGCGGGTTTTCCCTGGAAGGGGCCCAGAACGAGGCGGTCACCGCGCACGATGTAGAAGCCGGCCCAGTTTATATCGGGAAGCGCTTCCCAGAGGAGAGCAGATGCATTGGACATGGCAGGTACGTAAAACGGATCGGTATCAAGAAATGCTTTGAGCTGGTCTTTCAGAAGTTTATAGTCGGGCATATCAATAATCCTTTCATTCTTAATTACATTTTGATGCTATTCTAATAGTACATTATGCCGTAAGATATCGCTACAGTTTCATTCAAAAAGAGAACAAAAATACCCGCCTCAGCAATGATGCCGAAACGGGTATATTTTTTTATTGATCATGAGCCGGAACTCAGATGCTGTAGACGTCAACATCCTTTCTGATGTCGGACGCTGCGGCGGATACTCTGTCGGCGATGCCGGAAACATCACCCATCATCTGACCGACAACAGAAGCTGAAGCTGAAGTCTCTTCCGTGCTTGCGGCGTTCTGTTCAGCGATCGCGCTTAGGCTTGCAACCGAGTCGTCAAGAGCCTTTCTTGCACTGTCAAGATCCTTAACATTGTCGGATATCTCCTTAATGCCCGCAAGGGAGTTATTGACCTCGCGGTCTACATCACCGAAGATAGCCTTGGTCTTTTCGATGTATTCATTCTGCTTTTCCATGATCTCGCGTACATCTTCCATTGTGGCAACCGCGCGCTTGGAAGATTCAACGAGGTTGGCGATGATGCATTCTATCTGCTTGGCCGAATCGCTTGACTGATCAGCGAGTTTTCCGATCTCTTCGGCAACTACGGCAAAACCGCGTCCCGCTTCACCGGCTCTGGCGGCTTCTATCGAAGCGTTAAGCGAAAGGAGGTTGGTCTGACTTGCGATAGAGGATATCAGGGCTGTAGCTTCTGAAATGCTTTCTGCCGAGGAATTGGTCTCGTTAGTCTGATCGTAAATGACATTGACGGATTCCTTGGTCTTTTCGTTGATATCACTGAGTTCAACAAGAATCGACTTCGCATTGCCTGATGAGGTGCGGAGAGATTCTGCAGCTTCCTTGAGCTTGTCGGTACTTGAGATAGTGTTCTCAACCATATCTCCGATGCTTGCAACGGCTGAAGAAGCATGCTGTGTTTCAAGCGACTGATTGGTAGCTCCTTCGGCTATCTCGCGGATGGCTTTATCTATCTGATTAATGGATCCGAGAGTGTTCTGCGTGTTTTCGGAAAGCAGCTCGGATTCCTTACGGAGCAGCTCGGCTCTGCTGGTAAGGCTGGCCACGCTGTCCTTAACGGCTCCGGTAAGTGACAGTGCAGCGTTTGCGATCATGCCGATCTCGTCTCGTCTGCCGATATAGGCCTCAAGCTTTTTTGTTTTGGTAAGGTCAAGGGTTCCGAGCTCGGAAATGATGTCACCGACCTTGGCGATCTCTTTTCCGATAAGTGAACCAACTAGAGTAGCCGTAATCGCCATTACCACAAGGATGATAAAGCTGATCACGAGAATAAGTATCGCGGTATTGTAAGCCGTTGCCATAACGTCGCCTTCAGGCGTGGAAACAACAACGACATAATTGAGCGAAGGGATGGTCTTGTAGGCGAGCATGATACTGCCCTCATCGCTCGAATACTTAAAGGTGTGACGGGGCAGGGTCTGCGCTTCGGAGATGATCTGCAGGTCAATGTCCCTGGTGATCTCAGTACCTAACAGGTCGGAATATGAATCCGGAACAACAACATAATTGTTGGCATTCATGTTGAGGATCCAGACCTCGACCGAGTTCAGACCGTTCAGCTCCATGGCCTTCAACCTGTCAGTCAGACCGGAGATATAAGAACCGCATCCTATGTAGCCTATGAAATTACCATTATCATAAACACCGCTGTAGCATACGGCAACAAGCTCTCCGGTTGCGGTTGTGGGCGCGATTCCCTTGATCCAGGGACCGTTTGCAAGGATAGATATATAATCTTTACGAACCTGTTCATCAGCCAGTACGGCTTTTCCGACAACGGAGGCATTTGTATGAACGACACAGATTCCGTCGGTATTCAGAGCAAAAAGGCCTTCCAGTCCTTCTCTTGTATTGAAATAATCAAGAATAGTATCGGTGGCAGCCTGCTGTTTCTGTGTATTCGACTGATCGTTCAGATAGCTGCGGATATCGCCCAGGCCTGCATATCCTGCGGTAAAGCTCTTTAAACCGTCGAAATAGGTTTCTACAACATTGGCTCTTGCATCCGCAAGCTCGCTGAACCTGTCTTTTGCCTGATCCTCCATACTGTGACGGAGCTTTTCAACAACAATGAGTGCCAGTACCATAAGGCCTATTACCAGCAGAACGGTAATAAACAGGCTGATCTTCTTGCCGATCTTCATATTCTTGAACATACATCACACTTTCTTCCGAGAACATACCCGGATTGGTTTACAGGGAAATAATACCAGAAAAGTACAAAAATTGCAAACTTTTTTACGCAAAATGACAAAGAAAGGCGCGCGCTTGACCAACTACACAAAAACGAAAACGCGCATCGATTGACATCCATGATTAAAGAAGCTACTATGTATGATGCAACACGAATAGGTGCAGGCAATACAGAAAGGACCAGGTATGAAAGTTAAGGAAAGCATATACTTAAAGGAAAAAAAGCCGGTTCTGCAGAAGCTGCTCGCTGAGCTTCTTGCAAGGTATGAATATGCCTCGATACTTGCTACCGATTCTATCGGAAAGATCTACAATGTATCGAAGACCGGAACGAATATACGAGAGGATGCGAATCTCACGGAAAGGGGATTCTGCATAAAGATCAGCAACAAGGGAGAGATCGCGGAGTACAGCTTTAATGAAATATCGGAGGAGGCTGTTCCGGATATCCTGAAAAATATCGAGGAGAATCTTGTAAGCCTTGACGGAGCGATCCCGAAAGGCATAGAAGCATTCCGGATCGATGGGCTCTCGGACGAGAAGATCGTTCTCAACGAAAGCACCGAGTATGAGGAGGACCCCGAGGAACTCGGCAACGAGAAGATCATTGCGCTTCTCACACGCATCTCCGAAAAGGGCCGCGCTTATGACGAGCGCTTCGTAAACTGCTCGGCAAGCTTTTCGTATCAGAAATACACGAAGATGTTCCTCTCGCGCAACAAGGACATGACACAGAGCGTCATGTGGAGTGCGGCATGGACAGTGGTACTCGGGGCAGCAGGCGAGGAAATAAAGAGCAGCTACAGACCCATGTCGATACTTGGCGGAAGCGAGATATTAAGAAACCTTGAGGGAACTCTCGAGTCGGCATGCAAGACCACCATCGAGCTGTTTGACGCTCAGCCCATTGAGCCCGGTGAGTACGAATGCATCTGCATGCCCGACGTTACCGGTATGATCGTTCATGAAGCGTTCGGACACGGCGTCGAGATGGATATGTTTGTAAAGGACAGGGCGCTTGCGCAGCAATATGTCGGCAAGCAGGTGGCTTCCGAGCTCATCACCATGCATGACGGTGCTTCAACGATCCCTGAGGTGGCATCTTTCTTCTTTGATGATGAGGGTGTTACCGCTCATGATACGATCATCATTGACAAGGGTATCTTAAAGACAGGAATATGTGATCTGCAGTCCGCAGCGCATCTTTCCACCGCTCCTACCGGCAACGGACGCCGCGAGAGCACACAGCGCAAGGCTTATACAAGAATGACCAATACCATTTTCGAAGCAGGCAGCAGCACTCTTGATGAAATGATCGCTTCGGTCAGGAACGGAGTGATGCTCTGCGAGGCATCAAGCGGAATGGAGGATCCGAAGAACTGGGGCATTCAGCTTATGGTGAACTATGCCCGCGAGATCAAGGACGGCAAGTTTACCG
>CAJOQS010000007.1 GCA_905236925.1 uncultured Lachnospiraceae bacterium
AAAGAGAGTAGTTGATACATCTTCCTGCAGGCTTATATTCGGAGAGGCCGATTTCCTGCCGGGGATAGTGATCGATAAGTTTTCCGATATACTTGTCGTGGAATCCCTTGCACTCGGCATTGATAAACTGAAGCTCAGGATCATCGATGAACTCAGGAACTGCCTTGCAGAGGACGGCGTAGTCATACGCGGTGTTTATGAAAGAAGCGATGCGAAGGTTCGTGAGCAGGAAGGCATGGAAAGGACAAAGGGATTCATCGGTGAACCCTTTGATACCAAGGTCGAGATAGTCGAGAACGGTGTACGCTATATCGTTGATGTCGAGGACGGGCAGAAGACAGGCTTCTTCCTCGATCAGAAGTACAACAGGCTTGCTGCCGGAAAACTGTGCAGGGATGCCGAAGTGCTTGAATGCTTTACGCACACCGGATCTTTTGCTCTGAACGCAGCCAAGTGCGGTGCGGGACATGTTACCGCTGTGGATATTTCGGACGTTGCGATAGCACGGGCGCGTGAGAATGCCGAACTGAACGGATTCGGGGACAGGATCGATTTTGTATGCACCGATGTTTTTGAGTATCTTCCCAGGCTTATCGATGAAGGTAAGAAATACGATGTTGTCATACTTGACCCTCCGGCATTTACGAAATCGCGCAGTACTGTAAAGGACGCAGTCAGAGGCTATAAAGAGATCAATCTGCGCGGAATGAAGCTGGTTAAGAACGGCGGCTACCTTTGCACCTGCTCGTGCAGTCATTTCATGGACCCCGATCTGTTCTACGATACGATAAGCAGGGCAGCGCGTGACGCCCATAAACGTATCCGTCAGGTCGAATTCCGCACGCAGGGGCCGGATCATCCGATCCTCTGGGGCGGCGGTGATTCGTATTATCTTAAGTTCTATATTCTTCAGGTCTGTGATGAAGTATGAATACAGTAAAAGGCTGCAGCGGTATATGCTGCAGCCCGTTTACTTTCAACCATTTATTCTGAACTCAAGTATTTAACATGTTTTACATGGCAAGGTCCACGTGCTGGATCGTGCCGACTTCACCGGTCTCCTTAAAGTATATGCCGGTTTTGCGTATAGCGCCGTTTAAAGAATTGCTTCCGTCCTTAAGCTGAAACTCGGTTTTTGCACTGCCGAGATAAATAGCGCCTACATTGGCCTCCTTGAGATTAAGGAGCTTGTCGTTGCCTTCCGAATCCTTTGTCCAGACCCTGAGTCTGGAGAAGATCTCGTCATTCTCATCTATCCATGAATTTCCGTCTTTGTCATAAGCGGCAAGATCGGCAAAACCGTCACCGCTCTGTGTTCCGAAGAGCTCGCTTCCGTTATCGATCTTACCGTTACCGTCTTTGTCAAGAGCCAGAAAACCGCTTCCCTGACCGGCAAAGGAGATCTCATCCTCACTGCCGTCACAGTCAAGATCGAATTTGAACTTAACGTCCGACAGACCGGTATACTTACTGTCGATATTGATGATAAGCGGATCTGTAAGAAGCTGAACGGTCTCACAGGAGATGGATTCAAGCTTTGCGGTGAACGATCTTGACATTGAAAGCTCAACATTAAAGTCTATTCTGCGGCCGTCCTCTGTCAGGGCAAGTCCTTTTGAAGCAAATGTGGTATATTCGCTTTCGTTGTGAACGCCGCTAACCGCGGTAATGCGCTGCCATGTTGTTCCGGAAACTGTTGTTCCGACTTCGCCTTCGGAAGTGCCCGATAAAGCGGCAGAGTAGTCCGATCCCTTTATCTTCATTATCATATCGGCCTTTTTAAAAGCGCTGCTTCGTATATCGCATACGGTTCGATTCTCTATACGGTTCAGATCGGAAAGATCGAAGTGCGATTTGCCGTTTAAAGCCGCAAGGAGTTTTCTGAGAAGTGAGATCTGAAGATCCTCTTCGGGAACAAGATCAAACGTGGGCTGATTCTTTGCCTCGTTCATTCTCTCAAGCAGGGAGCGGAGACTGTTCTGCTGATTTTCCTTTTGACGCTGTTCGTCGCTGAGCTTTTCTTCTTTTTGAAATTCGCGCAGAAGGGCTGCCGAGCTTTTTTCATCGGAAGAATAGGATGCCATAAGCTCCATTGCGCGTCCGCCGTTTCTTGTAAGGACCTGGAATTTTTCAGTACTGTCATACTCGCTGATGCGATGCTCAGATTCTAAAGATACACTGCTCCCTGTGATCTTCATGGTGGGTCTCCTTTCCCGGTTGAACGAAAAATCCTTTTTTCGCTGAAGATATTCTGTTGATGTAAGATAACTCTATTATCGGATCATAATGCTTTTCACTTAACCCCTTTTTCCGGGGATTTACTTTTTTGAAAAAAAGCAAAATACCTCTTGACACATTATACTATGTTGCGTATAGTATGATACATAAAACAGCATTATGCATAATACGGTATATGATCAAAGGAGGAGTAAAATGGATTCCCAATTCAGGAGAGGCATTCTCGATGCCTGCGTCCTGGCCGTGCTGGAGCGAGGAGAATCC
>CAJOQS010000008.1 GCA_905236925.1 uncultured Lachnospiraceae bacterium
AAGAAGGCAGATCAGCATTGCTGCCGCGAGCATGATCGCAAGAGCTCTTTTTGCAACAACTCTTTTCACTAAAATATACCTCCCGTTTTTTATTTATGGTATCACTCCGCTTTCCCACGGAATGTTATCCATCACAAATCCCCGTAAACACGCTTACCTCTGCACAATATATCAATACTGTACATATCGATTATAGCACCCTCTTTTGTCATTTCATTTCATTTTAGCACCTACGATACTCAAATATTGCTGACATCTCAAAATTTTTTATGCACCATTTTGCGCAAAATTTCCTCGTGCCTGTGGATACCCCTTGATTTCTCCATATTTTTATGTGTTTTTTGCACCATTTGTGCATCGAGCAGCCAAATTGTTTTTCAAAAGTTAACTCTAAATAAGAAGTCATTAGCAATATTTAAGAAGCCGACGTTTCATCGCCGGCTTCCGCTGTATGTTGTGATATCTTATTTATTTATTCCGCGTCAGAATTCATCTTCTCCGCTTCATTGATTATATAATCCTCAAGTATCGCCGCAGCCGCATCCTTTTCCGATTCGTTTCTGAGAACAGACACTCTCCTTATCGGCAATCTTTCGGCCGAAACCACTTCCGTAACCCATCCCTTGCCTATGGCCGACAAGGCCAAGTATTCCGGAATGCAGCCCAGTCCAAGATTATTCTTTACAAAGGACAGGGCATGACTGTAATTCGTGACCTCTATATCAACATGGTACTCAAGTCCTCTTTCGGCATTCTCATGATCGTACAGCGAAAAGGTTTCCGTATTCTCGGGAAAACCTATTATCGGATGCTTCAGAATATCTTCCATTGTAATCTCGCCCTTGAACTCATCCGCAAGCTTTCTCCCGGCAATTATAGTATCGTGAAACTCCAGGATTACCCGTCCTTCAGGTTCTCCGATGCTCTGATAATCGGATGTGGATATTATTGCAAGATCGAGAACACCTTTTCTGACATCCGAGATCAGCTCCGGAGTCGGTTTATTGACTGTGACCAGGTGTATATCCGGATAATCGTTATGAAAGAGACCGATCGCCGGGATAATGCACTTCTCGATCACATTGTTCGGAATTGCAATGGAAAAACCGATGGAAACACTCTTTTTCCCTGTAAAAAGATCCTCTGCTATCCTGGCTTCTGCGGTCTCGATCTGCCGTAAGGCCTCTTTTACATGTCTGTACAGCCTTTCTCCGTTTACGGTAAGCGCTACTCCGTTCCTTTTTCTGATAAACAGTTCGCAGCCCAGCTCGTTTTCAAGCTTTTTGATCGTTCTTGTCACGTTGGGCTGGCTGGTTGAAAGAACGCTTGCCGCCTTGCTTATGTTGCGATACCTCGCCACATAATAAAACACCTTGTAATATTCGAAAGAAGAATTCATGGCCTGTCATACCTTTCTGATATATCAATATAAATAATTGGTATTTTTGTTATATCTTTGCAATACGTATAATAATCTATAAAACAATGTTTTTCAACTGTTTTTCACAAAAACAAAAGATTTTCACCAAATGTTTTCACGTTTTGGGAAGAGGAGGTATCATGAATCAAAAAAAGAAGCTGAGTTTTACTGCAATCCTTCTGCTTATCGGCTTTGTTCCGTTACTGCTTTCAGGTATCGTATCCTGTATAGTTACGGCAAAAAAGGTAACCAGCAGCCTTGAAGATGCAACCTATCATAAGCTTAAGGTTGTAACCGATGCACTGAGAAAGTATTATCAGTACGATCTGGATCTGGGCAACGACATTCCTTATGAGCATGACTACGTTGACATGCTCTCGGAAGAAGGCATAGATATGACCGTCTTCGTAGGCGATACCAGATACATGACTTCAACCCGCAAGGATAACGGCGACAGGAACGAAGGCACCAAAATGGACAGTGCCATCTGGGAAAAGGTCAAGTCAGGCCAGAGCGTTACCGCAAACGGAGTCAAGGTCGAAGGAACGGATTATTACGTTTACTATATGCCTCTGTACAACGGCAATAATGAGGTTGTCGGTGCCGCATGGGCAGGCCAGTCCGAAGATAATGTAAAGTCAGACATCAGAGGCGTCCTTGTAAGCATAATCGCAGTAGTGGTCGGTTTCATCGTTCTCTTTACCATTATCATCTATATCGTTGCCAGAAAGGTTGTCAGCGAGATAAGCACGCTCATCTCCGCTGTTGACAGGCTCTCCGACGGCGATCTGGCATCCGAGCTGAGCACTGCGTCGACCATCAAGGAGATAGATGACATCGGAAGCAACGTATACGGGCTTCAGAGCAAGCTGAAGACCATCGTTGGTGCCGCAAAGGGCGCTTCCTCGATGACCGGTGAAAAGTCCAAGGAGCTGGCCAATACCTCTGAACAGATAAGCGACACCTCGGATTACGTTTCCAATGCGGTTCAGGAGGTTGCACGAGGCGCTACAGAACAGGCAGATACGGTACAGAAGGCAACCGAAAACCTTTCTTCACTGTCAACTGCCATCCAGACCGTATCCGAGAATGTTGAGCAGCTTGCCGCAACCGCAAAAGAAATGGGTGAGGCTTCCGCCAACAGCGCAGATGCTCTTGTAAGCCTTTCCGAGAACATGGATACAATGAGCGGAGCAGTTACAGAGATCTCCAAAACTATGAGCGCCACCAACCATGCTGTTCAGAACGTTAACGAAAAGGTCGACGGCATTACGAGCATCGCTTCGCAAACAAATCTGCTTGCATTAAACGCTTCCATCGAGGCTGCAAGAGCCGGAGACGCCGGAAGGGGCTTCGCAGTTGTTGCCGAGGAGATCGGAAAGCTTGCTACCGAGTCCGCCCAGACCGCTCAGGAGATCCGCAATGAAATGAGCGAGTTGCTGAGATTCTCCCAGGAAGCTCTTACCAAGACCGAAGAGATATCCGGCATAAAGGATAACGTTGATTCGGTTCTGAGCGAGACCACAAAGAAGATCAATACTCTTATTGAAAATGTTAATTCAACCGTGAACGGTGTCAGCACGATCTCCGATCTTACCGAAAAATGCAATGCTTCGAAGGATCAGATCATCGATGCCATGAGTTCTCTTTCGGCAATATCCGAAGAGAATGCGGCTTCTACCCAGGAAACCGGAGCATCCATGCAGGAGCTCAACGCAACCGTTAACGGACTTGCCTCCGCTGCCGGCAGCCTGAATGATGTTGCCGCCAAGCTTGACAGCGAACTCGGTTTCTTCAAGCTCGAAAAGTGATTCAGACATAACTAAAGGACAGTCCCGGAAAGGGGGCTGTCCTTTTTTGATTCTTTTCCGATACTTTCCTGATTTGTTCCGGTGATGGCCTACTTCATTACCACGAGTTCATATTCCCTCGTTCCCACTCCGATCTTCTGCGCATGCTCCAGAGTCTCGGCCCAGGATACATTGGGATTGCTGTTATGCCATACATCCCCGTGATCATGGAAATGAGCCGAAGCCATATTGTCGCCGAGCTGGCTGTTTCTGATGGGCTCCGCCTTCTGACACAGATCGACGCAGGCCTGATCGAGAGCAACCGGATCAAACGAAGCGAGCATTCCGATATCGGGAAGTATGGGTGCATCATTCTCGCCGTGGCAGTCACAGTTGGGCGACACATCGGTTATCAGGCTGATATGGAAGCTGGGTCTTCCGTTTATCACCGCGGAAGTATATTCCGCCATTTTCCTTCCGAGCATCTGAGGCGCGTCCCAGTTATTGTTCTCAATTGCGTCAAACGCACATGCTCCGATACAGCGTCCGCATCCCTTGCATTTGTCGGGATCGATCATTGCCTTGTTACCGTTGTAGCTTATGGCATCCGAACCGCATTCCTTCGCGCACCTGCGGCATCCTCTGCACAGTTCCGTGATAACATGGGGCTGTCCGCTGTTGTGCTGATGCATTTTACCCGCGCGGCTGCCGCATCCCATTCCCAGGTTCTTGATGGCTCCGCCGAAACCGGCCTGCTCATGTCCCTTGAAGTGATTCAGGGAGATAACGATATCGGCATCCATTACAGCACGCCCGATATATGCCTCCTTGCAGTATTCTCCGTTGGGCACCGGAACAGCTATATCATCAGTGCCTCTCAGACCGTCTGCGATGATTATCTGACATCCGGTGGTCACAGTGTTGAATCCGTTGATATTCGCGCAGTCAAGATGCTCAAGCGCATGCTTTCTGCTGCCCGGATAAAGGGTATTGCAATCGGTAAGGAAGGGTATTCCTCCCTGTTCCTTCACTATATCCGCGACCGCCTTCGCATAGTTGGGTCTGAGATAAGCAAGATTTCCGAGTTCACCGAAGTGCATCTTGATTGCAACAAACTTGCCGTCCATGTCGATCTGCCCGATCCCTGCCTTTTTGATAAGCTTCTGGAGCTTGGCAGTAAGACTTACACCGAGAACTGTTCTGAAATCAGTAAAGTATACCTTCGATTTTTCCATATCCGTTTCTCCTCTTTCAAATCGGTCTTAATTACTTTATTTACACTTTCTGCCCGATGCTGCTTCAAAATTATACTTCACTATCCCGAGGTCGATCCTGGTCATGGGGCCGATCTTCGCCGTGATCACAGGGACATCGCCTTCAAGCGATACAAGAAACCTCTGCTGGTTCATGGCTGTCGGAGCGAGTACTGCGGCTTCAAGACCGGCCTTGAACCATTCGGGACGTGAAGCTTCCGGAACATTGCAGAGCTTGTCGGTCTCTTTTGACTTGT
>CAJOQS010000009.1 GCA_905236925.1 uncultured Lachnospiraceae bacterium
AAAGAAAAGGTTGAGCTCCTCCGCGAAGTCTTCGACAGACCATCGATAAATACAGATGTGATCGTCGGATTCCCCGGTGAAACAGAAGAGGAGTTCCTTAAAACGGAACGTTTCCTAAAGGATATAAAGTTTGCAAAAACGCATATCTTCAAATATTCCAGAAGACGCGGAACCGCAGCGGACAAAATGCCCGGCCAGTTGACTGAAGCCGTAAAACATGAGCGCAGCAAAGTACTCGACGAATTCGACAGGTCAAATCACCGCGCATATATGGAAAGCTTTATCGGTGAACGCGAAGAGATCCTTGTCGAATCCGAAGAAGAGATCGATGGCAGGAAATACTTCACCGGATTAACCAAGCGCTACGTTCAGGTCGCCGTACCTGCGGAGGAGCTACCGGGCGCTTCGGCGGTAAACTCGCTTGTTAAAGTCGACATCGCCGGTTTCTGCGGAGAAGGATACCTTCTGGGAAGTCTGGGAAAAGATAAAACTTAATTGTGGCAATTGTTAAAAAACTCTTTACAATAGACTTAATTATGTATACAATTGATTCATCTTTATTACTTGTCAGAAAGATACAATATAGTTAACTTGACACCCTACAATGTAGGACATATAATACTGCTAAGGGAGAGTTGGATGGATCAGTTGTTGATAGGAAGATCTTTTGTTGAATTACCGTTGTTTTCAAAAAGATGGGCAGAAATTGGCCTTGGAGAAGACGAATTACTGTCTTTGCAGATTATGCTTTTAAAAGACCCAAATGCAGGGCCTGTTATTGAAGGCACAGGCGGTATCAGAAAGGTTAGATTTCCTTTGGAAAACAGAGGGAAAAGCCATGGTGTCCGCGTCTGCTATACGGATTTCGAAGAATATGAAGTTACATATCTGATAACTGCGTTCACCAAAAAGGAACAGGATAACTTGACAGATGAAGAAAAGAAAGCGTTGAAGAAATTAGTAAAGGCATTAAAAGAGGAAGTAGCAACAAACCGGAAAGGAGGCGCCTCATGACATCTCTATTTGAAGATTTACAAGAAGGATTAAATCAGGCAATAGCCTTTGAAAAAGGAAAAGGAAAGGCTAAGGTTAAACACCTGGTGATCATGCCTGTCAAAAAGTATTCGAATGCTGAGATCAAGAGCATTCGTAATCGTGCGGGGATGACTCAAAATACCCTTGCCAAATACCTTGGTGTTTCAAAGAAAACGGTAGAGGCCTGGGAAAACGGTAGAACACATCCTACGGGACCGGCGTACAGGTTACTTGAGATCTTGGAGCAGGGAAAAGAAAAAGAATGCTCCTTTGTTTCAATGAATGAATAATTTATTCAAAGACGGAATCCTTGCGAAGTCTCAAAGCTTGTTGCCATAAAAAACATGGGGTGAATAAAAAAGACGGCATTTTTATTGGACGCGTTATGTATTAAACTGAAATCGCTGACGAAAGGGCGGTTTCAGTTTTTTATTTGCCACAGACTCTAAAGGAACTATTTCAACAAACGCCAACCACTTGAAAAACTCTTTTTCTTGCAGTATAATGAGACGATAAGGTTTTTACGTTATGAGGCCAGTGTGCCGGAAATGAGGTTTACAATGCAGGGTAATACAAACACACAATATTTCAAGATCCAGAACGACGCGAACATGGTCGTTAAGGACACTATTGACAGCGTTTACATGGCGCTTACGGAGAAGGGCTACAATCCTGTCAGCCAGATAGTGGGATACATTATGTCGGGCGATCCCACATACATTACCAACCACAACGGTGCCAGAAGCCAGGTTATGCGTGTGGAGCGTGACGAGATCATCGAGGAGCTTCTGCGCGAGTACATCCGCACACATTTTGAGAACGGACAGAACTGAACATGAGGATAATGGGACTTGACTTCGGAGCCGCGACCTGCGGAGTGGCTATCAGCGATGAACTGCTCCTTACGGCTCAGCCTGTCGAAACGATCAGAAGGAAGCACGAGACCAAGCTTCGCCAGACCTATGCCAGGATCGAGGAACTGGTCGTACAGTACGATGTGAACAAGATCGTCGTTGGCCTTCCCAAAATGCTTGACGGGACGGAAGGCGAGCGTGCGGCAGCATGCCGCGATTTTGCGGACAACGTCAGCCGGAGGACCGGACTGGAGACCATTATGTGGGACGAAAGGCTGACTACCGTACAGGCTCATCGTGTTCTCGACGAAGCCGAGCTTTCTCACGAGAAGAAGGCCGCGGTTGTCGACAAGCTTGCAGCATCGCTTATACTGCAGAATTTCCTTGATTCAGAGGCTAACCGGTTCAAGAATTAGAACGGTGTTCAAATGGAGAATAATATGGAGAAGATCATTTTTAACGGAGACAACGGCGAGAAGATCGAGTTTTTCGTTCTTGAAGAAGCCAAACTGAACGGTACCAACTATCTTCTTGTGACCGAAAGCGAGGAAGAAGAGGACGAGGGCATGGCCTATATCCTTAAGCAGGTGGCCCGTAACTCTGACAAGGACCTTACATACGAATTTGTCGAGGACGAAAAAGAGATCGACGCAGTCGCAGGCCTTCTTGAAGAACTGCTCGATGGCGAGATCGAACTTGTACCCGACGGGGAAGAATAGGATTTATCAAATTAAACAGGAGATTATGAGTAAGAAAAAAGAAAAGAATAACGAAGCCGTTTTTACGGCACCCGCCGTCAAGGTAATACCTCTTGGCGGCCTTGAACAGATAGGAATGAACATCACCGCATTTGAGTACGAGGATTCCATCATCGTGGTCGATTGCGGTATCGCATTTCCTGAGGATGACATGCTCGGAATAGACCTTGTGGTTCCGGATGTCACATATTTGAAGGAGAATATCGATAAAGTCAAGGGCTTTGTCATTACGCACGGACACGAGGACCACATCGGCGCCCTGCCCTATGTCCTCAATGAAGTGCCTGTCAACGTATATGCGACAAGGCTTACTGTTGCGCTTATCGAGAACAAGCTCAAGGAGCACCCCGTTCCGAAGAAGGCAAAGCTCAAGACTGTTTCGTACGGACAGAACATCAATCTCGGTGCGTTCAGGATCGAATTCATCAGAACGAATCACAGTATCGCGGATGCCTGCGCGCTCGCGATCCATTCGCCTGCCGGAACCATCATACACACCGGCGACTTCAAGATCGATTTCACACCGGTCTACGGCGAGACCATTGATCTTGCAAGGCTTGCGGAATTCGGCAAGAAGGGCGTGCTTGCGCTCATGTGCGATTCCACGAACGCCATGCGTCCCGGATTCACCATGTCGGAGAAAACGGTCGGCAAGACCTTTGATACGATTTTTGCCGACAACTCCCAGCAGAGGATCATCGTTGCGACATTCTCGTCGAATGTCGACAGAGTGCAGCAGATCATCAATTCCGCGGAGAAATTCGGCAGAAAGGTCGTTATCGAGGGCAGGAGCATGGTCAATGTGATCACCACTGCCAGAGAGCTCGGATATATCACAGCCAAAGAAACGACCATCATCCCGATCGAGACCATGAAGAACTACCCGGACGAGAAGATAGTTCTCATCACCACGGGCTCACAGGGCGAGGCTATGGCCGCGCTTTCTAGGATTGCTTCGAACATCCACAGGAAGGTTACGTTAAAACCCGGCGATGTAGTTATCTTCAGTTCGTCGGCTATTCCGGGAAACGAGAAGAATATTACCAAGGTCATCAACGAGCTTTCCCAGAAGGGTGCGAAGGTCATTTACTCCGACGCACATGTTTCGGGACATGCGAGCCAGGAGGAGATCAAGCTTGTTTATGCGCTTACCAAGCCTCAGTACGCCATCCCCGTTCACGGCGAGTACAGGCACCTTGCTACGCAGCGTGAGCTTGCGATATCCATGGGAATCCCCAAGGAGAACACATTCATACTGAATTCCGGCGATGTGCTGTCGATCAGCACCGAAGCCGCGA
>CAJOQS010000010.1 GCA_905236925.1 uncultured Lachnospiraceae bacterium
CATCAGGTGCATGTCCTTCTCAAACCCGCCGAGCCTGTCGGCACGCATTTTTATCTGCCGGAGGCTTTCCTCTCCGGATATATACAGGACCTTGAGGTCCTTCATTGACAGTACCCTGCATACCTGCAGAAGAAGCGTTGATTTTCCGATACCGGGGTCTCCGCCCACCAGGACAAGCGACGCTCCTACGATGCCGCCCCCGAGGACCCTGTCGAACTCTTCTATGTCGGTCTTTACACGGACATCCTCGTGCATTTCGATCTTGGACAGAACTACAGGCTCCGCCCTTTTGACAGATGCGCGCGCAGCTGTTTTCCCGGCTGTTTTCGGAGCCACCGGCTCCTCCACAAAACAATCCCACGAGTGACATCCCGGACACTGTCCCAGCCACTTAGGGCTTTCATATCCGCATTCTTTGCAGAAAAAAACAGTTTTACTCTTTGCTCCCATTCATGTCCTTTCCCTCTCTCTCGGTAAACTGTATTATAGCGCAAAAAAAAAGCACAGGCAAGGGTATTGCCTAAGCTTAAGAGTATCTTAAAAAGTGGAGCATATAAGTAAAAAAGTGGAGCATACGGGATTCGAACCTCCCAACACTCGACGCAGTGAGTGTTGAGCACCGTAAGGTGCTGGTTCGAAGTCAATTGCGATGACTTGGCTGGAGCATACGGGATTCGAACCACTCGTCGTTTACCGCGTAAACGACCGGCACTGAAAGTGACGGTTCGAATCGACATGCAGGTAAAAAAAGACTGGAGCATACGGGATTCGAACCCGTGACCTCCACACTGCCAGTGTGGCGCGCTCCCAACTGCGCTAATGCCCCTCACAGAGACAGATTATAACCAATACATCTCACATATGCAAGAGAAATTTCAAAAGGCGGGCCGCCGCGCACATCCGCGGCAGTCCGCCCTGTTCTGACTCGCTGTTTATTTCAATGTCGCATACATAACAGCCTTGATCGTGTGCATGCGGTTCTCGGCCTCGTCGAATACTATGGATGCCGGAGACTCGAATACCTCGTCGGTCACCTCCATGCAGTCGATTCCGAACTTGTTGTAGATGTCCTTGCCGATCTTTGTGTTCAGGTCGTGGAAGGAAGGCAGGCAGTGCATGAACTTGCACTGAGGTCCCGCGATATCCATGATCTGCTTTGTGACCCTGTAGGGAGTAAGATCGCTGATTCGCTCGTTCCATACCTCGTCGGGTTCGCCCATCGATACCCAAACATCGGTGTAGATCACGTGCGCGCCCTTTACCGCCTCAGCGGGATCGGTGATGAATTCAAGCTTCGCGCCCGTCTCGGCCGCTATCGTTTGACACTCATCGATAAGAGCCTTGTCCGGGAAATACTTTTCGGCGGTGCAGGCGACAAAATGCATTCCCATCTTCGCGCAGCCGACCATCAGTGAGTTGCCCATGTTGTAGCGCGCGTCGCCCATGTAAACGAGCTTCTTACCCTTAAGATCACCGAAATGCTCCTTGATCGTCAGGAAATCGGCAAGAATCTGCGTCGGATGGAACTCATTCGTAAGGCCGTTCCATACCGGAACACCCGCATACTTCGCGAGGTCCTCTACTATCTCCTGTCCGAAGCCGCGGTACTCAATGCCGTCAAACATGCGTCCGAGAACCCTTGCGGTATCTGCAATCGACTCCTTCTTGCCTATCTGCGAGCCCGAGGGATCGAGATATACGGGATGATATCCGAGGTCCGCAGCCGCAACTTCAAACGAGCAGCGTGTACGTGTGCTGGTCTTTTCAAAGATCAGCGCAACGCTCTTTCCGTCTGCGATCTTGTGGCTGATGCCCTTTTTCCGCTCGTCCTTGAGCTTTGCTGCCAGGTCGAGCAGATAGTTTATCTCTTCCGGTGTATAGTCAAGCAGTTTTAAAAAGCTGCGTCCTTTAAGATCCATGTATATCGCCATCCTTTCTTCACGCGCACATACCATCGGAACCTGCGGCAGGCAGGTCAGACCGCGCGCGCACTTATATTATCACAGTACCTTTGCAAGGAAGCCCTTAAGTCTGTCGGACTTCGGATTTCCGAACACCTCCTCGGGGGTGCCCTGTTCAACGATCACGCCCTCATCGAGGAAAATGACTCTGTTGGATACTTCCCTCGCGAAGCCCATCTCGTGCGTTACCACTACCATGGTCATGCCGTCGGCCGCGAGCTCCTTCATAACCTCGAGCACCTCTCCTACCATCTCGGGATCGAGTGCCGACGTGGGCTCGTCAAAGAGCATAACGTCAGGCTCCATGCAGAGCGCCCGCACGATCGCCACACGCTGTTTCTGGCCGCCCGAGAGAGTATTGGGATAGTCCTTCGCCTTGTCCGCAAGTCCTACCCTGTCAAGAAGGTCCATGGCCTTTTTCTCGGCCTCTTCCTTCGGTATCTTCTTCAGCATTACCGGCGCGCAGGTCAGATTGTCGAGCACGCTCATATGAGGAAACAGATTGAACTGCTGGAACACCATGCCCATCTTCTGACGGTGCAGGTCCAAGTCAATGTTCTTTCCCGTAAGGTCATCGCCTTCAAAAATAATCTGGCCCGAGGTGGGCTTCTCAAGAAGGTTCAGACATCTTAAGAATGTTGATTTACCCGAGCCCGAGGGTCCGATAACGCACATAACGTCGCCCTTGTCGATCTCGACGGTAACTCCCTTCAATACCTCAAGATCCTCGAAATCCTTATGCAGATCCTTAACGCTTATCATTCTTGGCAAGCCTCCTCTCCATAAGCTTCAGCAAAGCCGAAAGCCCGAAAACCAGCACCAGATAAACAAGCGCCACAAGGAGCAGTGGATTGACCGCGTCGTAGGTATTGTTCCTGACAAGGTTTCCTGCTCTTGTAATGTCCACAACTGCCACGTATCCGGCAACGGAGGTCTCCTTCAGCAGGGCTATGAGCTCGTTGCCGATCGCAGGAAGTATATAGCGGACGGCCTGCGGGAAGATGATCTTTTTGGTGCACTGAAGTCTTGACATTCCGAGACTTCGTCCGGCCTCCATCTGTCCCTTGTCAACGGCACCTATACCGCTTCGTATCAATTCGGCCATATATGCGCTCGAGTTGATACCAAACGTGATGACGCCCACAACTATGCCTTCCGCAGACTTCATGATGATGTAATAGAACACCAGAAGCAGAACGACAACAGGTATGCCGCGGATAACATTGACATAGGCGTCAAGTATCTTTACGACAGGCTTCATCGCAGGGATGTCATCCCCAAGGTATTTTACCGTTGCGATCACGGATCCCAGCACTATACTGATCGCCAGTGCGCCGAGAGTTATGATCATGGTGTTCTTAAAGCCTTCAAGCATCAGAGTATAATACCCTGATGCTATAAAGGTCTCGTTCAGTTTAGCTAACCATGCTGACACGATCTACTGTTTCTCCATTTCGTAAAAGTATTGGTGTTATCAGGGCTGGGTATACGGAGCGGCATAATTCTTGAAGATCTTTGCCACCGTACCGTCAGCCACAAGCTTGTTGACGATCTTGTTGATCTCGGCAATAAGCTCGTCGTTTCCGAGTTTTGTCGCAAATGCATAGGGTTCGGTTGTCATAGCCTCGCTGAGGATGACCAGCTTATCGGAATGATCGGCATTGTATGCTGCAACCATCTCGGCTGCGGTGAGGTCATCGATTACCCACGCGTCAACCTTGCCGTTGACAACAGCAAGCTCGGCATCGCTGTTTGCTGAATATGAGTTTACATTGTAACCCTGCTCCATGCAATAGCTTTCGGCGGTTGTTCCTGTCTGAACCGATACAGACTTGCCGGTAAGGTCAGCCTTGGAAGTGATGGTGCTTCCCTCAGCTACCACGATCGCCTGTGCGGCGAGGCAGTACGCATCGGAGAACAGCGCGTTCTTCTTTCTCTCGTCGGTAACCGAGATTCCGGATACGCCAAGGTCATATTTTCCGGCCTGGATACCGGGGATAACCGAATCAAAGTCCATCTGCTGGATCTCAAGTTCAACGCCGAGTTCCTGGCAGATCAGGTTCAGGATATCGATCTCGATACCTACGACGCTGCCGTCGGACTGGAGCTCCTCAAAGGGCGGAAAGTCGGGGCTGGTCGCCATGGTGAGGGTGGTTTTCCCGTCGGCAAAGGTGGGGACGGACAGTGCCAGGATCATGGTCAGGGCAAGC
>CAJOQS010000011.1 GCA_905236925.1 uncultured Lachnospiraceae bacterium
AAATTCACGGCCTTTTCCCATAAAGAACCAGTGCTCCACACGGTGGGTCGAGCAGCCGGTGATGATGCCCTTTTCGCGTGCGGCTTCGGTGAGCTCGCCGAGAACATTTCTGTGGGGGCCCATCTCGACCGAATTCCAGTGAGATACTTCGGTCTCATACATCTGGAAGCCGTCGTGATGCTCGGCAACAGGTATCATGTACTGGGCGCCTGCCTCCCTGAACAGATCGGTCCACTCGTCGGCGCTGAACTTCTCGGCCTTGAACATGGGGATGAAATCCTTGTAGCCGAAATCCTTGTGCGGGCCGTAGGTCTTGACGTGATGCTCAAACTCGCGTGAGCCTTGTATATACATGTTTCTGGAGTACCATTCGTTTGCATAGGCGGGGACGGAGAAAATGCCCCAGTGGATGAAAATACCGAATTTGCAGTCGCGGTACCAGTCCGGAACCCGGTACTGGCCGAGGGACTCCCAGGTATCCTTGTATTTGCCTTTTTCTATACACTCGTCGATCTTTTTCAGATAATCCTTCTTAAAATCTCCCATTGATGTCAGTTCCTTTCCCGGCGGTGTCCCGCTCGCACAATAATGTGGTACGCCTATTATAATAAAGCAAAGCGTGCCCGGTGGCAACCGAAACAGGCGCAACCTTTGTTAAAAAAACGTTTACAATTACACTCCCGTGCAACGCTTTACTATTAGGGGTAAAAGTGATAAAATACTATGGATATTGGTATCTGATACCATAGAATTGAAAGGAACATCGAATGAGTACGGAATTAGCAGAAAATACCGCAATGGAAGAAAGTTCGGGCGGTTTCTCCGGCGGATATATCACCGGCGGCGGAGAAAGAAAGAATCTCTTTCAGAAAATATTCGGAACCAGAAGTGAACGCGAGATAAAGCGTATTAACGGAATAAAAGACAAGGTCCTGGCACTTGAGGACGAGATGAGAGCCAGAACCGACGAGGAACTGCGCGACATGACGCGTCAGTTCAAGGACAGACTCGCAAAGGGTGAGACACTTGACGACATTCTCCCGGAGGCCTATGCGGCAGTCAGGGAGGCCGGAGACAGGACGCTCGGACTCCGAGCCTTCCCCTGTCAGATCCTCGGCGCGATCGTGCTTAACCAGGGACGTATCGCGGAGATGTTCACCGGTGAAGGAAAGACACTTACCTCTTCAATGGCAGTATATCTGAACGCGCTTGAGGGCAAGGGCGTTCATGTTGTCACGGTCAATGATTACCTGGCAAAGCGTGATGCGGAGAACATGGGTCATATCTATGAGTTCATGGGTGTTTCCTGCGGATACATTCTCAACAGCATGGATAACGACGAGCGCCGCGAAGCCTATGCGAAGGACATAACCTACGGAACAAACAACGAATTCGGTTTTGACTATCTTCGCGACAATATGGTCATCTACAAGGAGCGCATGGTTCAGCGCGGCCTGCATTTTGCCGTTATCGATGAGGTCGACTCGGTATTGATAGACGAGGCGAGAACACCCCTTATCATTTCCGGACAGTCCGGCAAGTCCAACAAGCTTTATGAGATGTGCGATATCCTTGCTCATCAGCTTGTTAAGGGTACTGAGACCGAGCTTTCCAAGATGGATACGATCATGGCGGCGAAGTTCGGCGAGGACATGGGACAGGAGACGGGCGACTTCGTTGTCAACGAAAAGGAGAAGACTGTCAACCTCACCCAGGAAGGTGTACGAAAGGTCGAGCAGTTCTTCCATATTGACAACTTCGCGGATGTTGAAAACCTCGAGATACAGCACCATATCATCCTTGCGCTCCGCGCGCATTACCTGATGTTCAGGGACAAGGACTATGTTGTCAAGGACAACGAGGTTTTGATCGTCGACGACTTTACGGGCCGTATACTGCCTGGCAGGCGTTATTCCGATGGACTTCATCAGGCGATCGAAGCCAAGGAGCACGTTAAGGTCAACCGTGAGTCCAAGACTCTTGTTACAATAACTCTTCAGAACTATTTCAATAAATACGAGAAAAAGTGCGGAATGACCGGTACCGCGATCACCGAGGACAAGGAATTCCGCGAGATCTACGGAATGGATGTTGTAAGCATCCCTCCGAACAAGCCCGTTATACGTAAGGACTACGAGGACGCGGTCTATACAACACACCGCGAGAAAATAAATGCGATCGTTGAGGCCATCAAGGAGGCATATCACAGAGGACAGCCTGTTCTGGTCGGCACCATAACGATCGAAGCCTCTGAGGAGCTGCACGAGAAGCTGGTCAAGGCGCGTATCCCTCATAACGTGCTGAACGCCAAGTTTCACGAGATGGAAGCGGAGATAGTTGCACAGGCCGGACAGAAGGGTGCCGTTACAATCGCCACCAACATGGCGGGCCGTGGTACCGATATCAAGCTCGGTGAAGGCGTTGTAGCTCTCGGCGGATTAAGGATAATCGGAACGGAGCGCCACGAAGCTAGACGTATCGACAATCAGCTGCGCGGACGTTCCGGACGTCAGGGCGATCCCGGTGAATCAAGGTTCTTCATCTCCCTCGAGGACGACCTTATGCGCCTGTTCGGTTCCGAGAAGATGATGAACGTCTTCAGAAACCTCGGCATCGAAGAAGGCCAGGAGATCCACCACAGAATGCTTTCGAGCGCGATCGAGCGTGCCCAGAAGAAGATAGAGAACAACAACTTCGGTATCAGAAAGAGCCTTACCGAATACGACGAAGTCAACAACGAGCAGCGCGAGATCATCTACGCCGAGCGTGCGAGAGTACTTAACGGCGAGAGCATGCGCGACTCGATCATCAAGATGGTTCAGGATGTTGTCGAAAGAAGCGTCAACGCTTGCATTTCCGACGATCAGCTGCCTGAGGAGTGGGATCTTAGGGAACTGAACGAGGTCCTTCTTCCCATCGTGCCCCTTGAGCCTGTTGTCCTTACACCCGAGGAGCAGGAGAAGGCCAAGAAGAACAAGCTTATCCAGAGACTCAAGGAAGAAGCTGTAAGGCTTTATGAATCCAAGGAAGCCGAATTCCCGATCAAGGATGAGTTCAGAGAGGTTGAGCGCATCGTCCTTCTGAAGGCTATCGACACCAAGTGGATGAATCATATCGACGACATGGACCAGCTCCGTGAGAGCATCGGTCTTCAGGCCTTCGCTCAGCGTAATCCTGTCGACGAATACAAGATACAGGGCTTTGATATGTTCCAGGAAATGACGGAAGGCATCGAGGAGGATACCGTCCGCATGCTTCTCCGCGTTCAGGTCGAGCGTAAGATCGAGCGTGAACAGGTAGCCAAGGAGACAGGAACAAACAAGGACGATTCTGCTGTCAACGCGCCCAAGCGCCGCGCCAACAGCAAGGTATATCCCAACGATCCCTGCCCTTGCGGTTCGGGCAAAAAGTTCAAGCATTGCTGTATGGGCCAGGGCAAGTATGACTGAATGATCATACAGGCCGTACAAAAGCACGCGTAAACACAAGCTGCGAAGCTGCGGTATTTAACGGAGTTGAACGGTTTGCGGGTGATCGTCTGTATGGCTGTGAACAGTTACAAATATAGTTAATCAGGAAGGAAACAATATGGTAGCACTGGATCAGATAAAGTATGAGCTTAATCAATATACTGACCCGTTAAAAGAGCTCGGTTCCTCACTCAGCCTCGAAGATAAGAGGCTCAGAGTCGAAGAGATCGAGGGTATAATGGAGGAAGAAGGCTTCTGGAATGATGCGGACAAGGCGCAGAATTACATGAAGGAGCTCAAAAACCTCAAGGACACTATTGAGGAATACAAGGATCTCGAGTCGAAGAACGCAGACCTCTATGCACTTATCGAGATGATCGAGGAGGAAAACGACGAGGGAATGGTTCCTGAAGTCGAGGAGGAATTCGAGACCTTCAAGAATGATTTCGAGAAGCTTCGTCTTGCAACTCTCCTTGACGGTGAGTTCGACAGCTGCAACGCGATCGTTACGCTTCATGCCGGAGCGGGCGGAACCGAGGCCTGCGACTGGGCGAGCATGATGTACAGAATGTACAGCATGTGGGCGCAGTCCAAGGGATTCTCGATCGATCTTCTTGACATGCTCGAGGGCGACGAGGCCGGATACAAGTCGGTAACAATGCAGGTCAACGGAACAAATGCCTACGGATATCTGAAGTCCGAGCACGGCGTTCACAGACTGGTACGCATCTCACCATTCAATGCTCAGGGCAAGAGGCAGACTTCGTTCGTATCGTGCGATGTAATGCCCGATATTGAGCAGGATCTCGACATCGACATCCCGGACGACGATATCAGGATAGATATTTTCCGTTCGTCGGGTGCCGGTGGTCAGAAGGTCAACAAGACATCATCGGCTATCCGTATCACCCACTTCCCCACAGGTATTGTGGTATCCTGCCAGAACGAGCGCTCGCAGTATCAGAACAAAGACAAGGCCATGCAGATCCTTAAGTCGAAGCTCCTCCTTCTGAAGCAGCAGGAGAATCTGAACAAGACTGCCGATATCCGCGGCGAGGTCAAGGACAACAATTTCGGCAGCCAGATACGTTCATATTTCCTTCAGCCCTACAAGATGATAAAGGATCTTCGTACCGGAGTCAGCACTGCAAATGCGGACGCTGTATTGAACGGCGACATAGACATTTATATAAACGGTTACCTGAAGTGGCTCAAGCAGGGGTGCCCTCCCTATAAGGGCGGCGACCTGTCGGAGTGATCGGATAACAGAATAAGGAGGTTCTCATGAGCAAATCACAGGTTATCTTTTCTCTGGGACGCGGACTGTACTCTTTTGACAGCCTGAAGGTTTCGGCTGTTGAATCCGGAACCCAGGTCAATATGATCCCGGGAATGCCGGACTGCATAATGGGTCTGGCGAACCTTCGCGGTGAGATGGTCCCCGTATGTGACCTTAACAAGAAATTTGCGACGGGCGCTGTTACTGTGCCCGGGGGTGACATAATCTTCGTCAATACCGGCGACGGCGGAATGGGCTGTACAGTTGACAAGGTTCAGGAGATCGGAGCCGTTACCGAGGACATCGAGATAGAACTCCCGTACCTTATAAGGAGCGACAATACCGAATACGTTGCGGAGATAGTGCGCCACAAGGAGAACCTTGTAACTGTTATCGATGCGGACAAGCTTCTTTCGCCCGAAGAGCGTGAGATGGTTCTGAAGACCATGCACAGGCTCAGAAAGGATGCGGCGGATAAGAAGGCGGAGCAGAGCTCGGAATGAAAAAAGTCATAGTTGGAATGTCAGGGGGCGTAGACAGTGCTGTTACGGCCCTTTTGTTAAAAAGAGAAGGATATGATGTGACCGGCGTTATGCTCCGCAACTGGCAGTCGGAGGATGGCGGGGAGGGCCGCTGCTGCGAGATCGACGATGCAAGGCGGGTAGCAATGAAGCTTGGGATCAGGTTCGTACCCGTCAATTGCATGAAGGATTTCGAGGAAAAGGTCATCGAACCTTTCGTGAAGGATTATATAAACGGCCTTACTCCGAATCCGTGCATTGAATGCAACCGCTATGTCAAGTGGGACAGGCTTGTCCGCACGGCCGATGAACTCGGTGCC
>CAJOQS010000012.1 GCA_905236925.1 uncultured Lachnospiraceae bacterium
CCGTCAATGCCGATATAGTCGGAACCGATTCCGGATATGATCTTGCTGTTATTTCCATCAACCTCGGCGATCTGAAGAGCGAGGATCTCAACACGATCAGGATCGCGTCGCTCGGTGATTCCGACGATGTCGAGATCGGTGATCTTTCGGTGGCTATCGGCAACGCGCTCGGATACGGAATATCAACAACCGTCGGATATATCAGTGCTCTTGACCGCGAAGTGACCGTTGAGAATGCCACAAACAAGTACATCCAGACCGATACGGCGATCAATCCCGGCAACAGCGGCGGTCCTCTCATCAACGCGTACGGACAGGTTATCGGTATCACTTCCGTCAAGGTCGCAAGTACCAATGTCGAGGGAATAGGTTATGCTATCCCGATCACCACGGCGATACCGATCATAAACGATCTTATAACCGAAGTTACTCTTGACGAATCCGAGATGGGTTATCTCGGCATTGAAGGCAAGGACATCACAGAAGCTTATTCAACAGGCTTCGGAATGCCGATGGGCGTATATGTCTTCAATATCGTTGAGAACTCTCCCGCTGCTACTTCCGATCTGCGTCAGGGTGATATCATCACAGCGATCAACGGAAGAAACGTTACTACAATGACAGATCTCAGAAACCGTATCAGCAGGATACGCGCCGGCGAAACGGTTGAACTGACAGTATATACGATCCGCAACGGAGCATATGAGGAGCATACCGTAACGGTTACTCTGGCTCACAGACCTTCAGAACAGTAAAAAAACAGCCGCCGCACCGGTGTATATTGCATCGGCTGCGGCGGCCTTTTTTTGATTATTTTATTTTCTTCTTACCCTTGAGCTTATAGTAATATGTCTTGCCGTAATAGCTATGCTCTGTATCAGTATTCATTGAAACTATGACCTTCGAGCCATCTGTATTGGCTGTTATTGCAAAGCAGCCCGAATAGTCATCCTGCTCAGCGATCCTGTCACTGTAGAGCTTCTCTCCGCTCTTGGCGTTGTATACGGTAAAACTGTTTCTGTCCTTCGTGACAAACAGCTTTCCGTCTTTGGTATACTCACCGCCCATCGCAACGACCATGTCATAGGTCGAAACGATTCGTCCGGTCGCAAGATCATAGACCGAGCTTGAGTTGGAATTATATGCCGTTGAAGCGAAGAACCCGATCCAGATATACTTTTCATCGGGCGACACGCTGAAGCCCATCGCCGCGCCCTGCTGTTCGGGATAAGTCCACTGGATCTTTCCTGTTTTTCTTTTTATGCAGGTGACATTATCTCCGGCATTCTTTGTTGCAGCGATTACATATTTATCCGTTATTTCCATCTTTGTTGCCCAGCTATGGATAAAGGTCTTCCACTTGAGGCTGCCTGACGAACCGAATGCATAGAGATATCCGGTTCCCGAAGAAATATACACTTCGCTTCCGTCAGCGGAAAACTTGATATTACGAATCTGTCCGTAGAGATAGTCTGTCCACAGAACCTTATTGTTCTTCCAGTCAATATACCATACATATCCGCCCGCGGATGATGCAAGAAGATAGTTGCCGTCGGGTGAAAGAGCCGCGCACCTGGTTATGGATTTTCTGGGGTCGCTTGTTACTCCGAATTTCTCGACTGTCGGAAGATCGGTATCGTCGGTGGAATAAACCTTCTTACCGGATTTATTCAGGATCACGATACTGTATCCTTCGTCAAGTCCTCCTTTGTTTACAAGAGCAACAGTATATTTTCCGTCAGAAGAAACATCCACATACGGGATCTCCTGAGGAAGATCGTATGTAAATAAAACCTTGCCGTCAAAATCGGTTGCGGTAATCTTCAGCCTGTCCGCTATCTGCTCGTAGGGAAGTCCGGTGTGGAAAGGTACGAATACCGCGATGGACTTATTATCCGTATCGTACTCGTAACCCTGTATCCCGATATCTACAGCAGCAGTTTGTTCGTAAGTGTACTCATTCTCCCTGTAGAAAAGCGTGGGGTCGATGGTTGTGGTCTTACCTGTCTTGGGATAGACGATCACACCTTTGTCTATATATCCGTCCGCGCTCACATAAAGCGACGCTTCGCGCCATGCCCCGGAAAAGGCGGATTTATACGGATAGATTTTAAATTCATATTTACCGTCCTTGCCGGTGATGAGCTCCTGTGTCTCGTCAGCGATCCTTGACGCAAGACGCACCTTCGCGCCGCTTACGGGATTACCGAACGGATCGAGAACGGTGCCCTTTACGGTAGCGGTCTTATACTTTTCGGTCCTTAAGATGTCCTTGGAAAGATAAGTCACTTTATGCTTTAACTCCACCTGGACCGAAACAGGACGCGCCACCTCGTTTTCAAATACTTCGAACGGAACCTTTATGGTCAGATCACCGCTTAAATTGTGCGTTTTGCCGTCATTCAGCGAATTATCCGGCGAGGCATTGATCTCAACCATGATCTCTTCACCCGGCGCGAGCGGAACAAAAGAAGCCCCGTTCGGGTGCGTAGTGCTGCCAAACTGCCGGACATATTTTAAAAACGATCCGGAAAAACTGTCATCAACGATATCCCTGATGCCAAAGCCTCTGCTTACACTCGATGTGTTCTTTACAAGGATACTTCTGATAATGACTCCTTCAGCGGGAAACTCCACCGACAATTCGCCTTCGCTCCAGAATTCGAGTCCAAGGCACTCGGCATATTTAACGTTGAATTCGGTTTCCCTTCTTTCACCGTCATATATTTCATTGCCCGTGGCACTGACTTTATAGTAATCCGGAGTTTTAACCTTCACCTTAAACCATGCAGTGGTTTTCTTATATTTTGACGAAGATATGGTAACCGTGATCTTAGCGGTTCCGGGACGTAAGGCAGTTATCTTGCCTGCTTCGTCAACGGTTGCCACTGATGTGTCCGATGAGGAAAATACTGCCAGAGACGCTGCCTCCGCAGGCTTCGCCGTAACCTTCAGGTTCTTGCTGTTGCCAACGGACATGCTGTAGGTCTTCTTCGTGACCTTCTTGCTCCCGATTGACAGCTTAAGGCCTGTAACGGCGATGCTCTCCGCCGCCTTCACATTTACCGGAATGCAGTTCAGTCCGCAAAAGATTATAACGATCAGTAAGCACGATACTGTTCTTCCAAAATTTCTTTTTAACATATGCATACCTCCGTTCGTGTAGTTGGCTAACATTATATCAGACTATGCGAGAATTGTCAGCAATAAAAAAGGATCTTCGCACATGCGAAGACCCTCCCAGTATAGTCGTTCAAACAAACAAACTTAATTTGCGCAGCATTACAGCCTGATTAAAAGGCTTTAAGATGAATCCGTCGGCTCCGAGTTCGTAGCCGCGGCTTTCAATCTCCGAAGTGATCTCTGCGGTTGTCATCAGAACCTTGATATCCTTTAAGCGATCGTCTTCACGGACCTTCTTAAGGAATTCAAAGCCGTCCGTACCGGGCATGTTAACATCTGCCATGATGATGTCCGGGATCTTGCGCTCGAGCACACCGAGAGCCTGATCGGCCGAAATACAGGGGATCACATTATAGCTGTTTTTCAGAAGCTGCTTGGCATGCTCAAGAATGGCAGCCATATCGTCAACTACAAGTATGGTCTTTAAATTTTCTTCACCCATATCTGCTCCTTGTCCGGTCATGATCCGCATCATTCAACCGACGCGATGTAATAGTAAATAGGCTGTCCGCCGGAATGAACCTCAATGTCGATCATATTGTTTCTGGAGGCTATCTCATCAGCTATACGCTGTGCCTCCTCCTCGGAAGCATCCTGACCATAGTAAATGCTCAGAAGCTCCGAATCCTCGTCAAGCATGGACTCGATCAGACCAATGGTGGTATCGTACAGACTTGTTCCGACACTCTGGATCGTATGGTCATCAAGACCCATATAATCGCCGGTTTTGATCTCCTTGCCGTCAATAGAGGTGTCACGAACAGAATACGTAACCTGACCTGTTTTTATGTTCTTCATGGCCTCACGCATGAGAGCCTCGTTCTCCTCATCGGTCTTGCCCTCGATGTAGCTGATAACCGCGGCAATACCCTGAGGGATCGTCTTCGACGGGATAACTACGATATTCTTGCCCTCGGTCATGGCTCTTGCCTGGTCCGCAGCGAGAATGATGTTCTTATTGTTGGGCAGGATAAATACAGTATCTGCATTGACCTCATCGATCGCGTTAAGCATATCCTGCGTGCTGGGATTCATTGTCTGTCCGCCCTCGATGATGTAATCTACTCCGAGTCCGGAGAATATCTCATTGATGCCTTCACCGATCGAAACGGTAATGAATCCGACCTTTTTCCTGGGCTTTTCTTCCTTTTTCGGTGCCGGAGCTCCTGAAGCGGCAGCTGCCTTCTCCTGCTCAAGGAACAGCTTCTCATTGTGCTCCTCGCGCATGTTGTCGACCTTCATCTTGGTCAGCTGGCCGTATTCAAGTCCTTTTTCAAAGGCTTTTCCGGGATGATTCGTATGTACATGGACCTTAACGACCTCGTCATCCGCAACACATACGATGGAATCACCGATAGACTCGAGAAATGCTTTGAATTTCAGCTCTTCTTCCTCGCCGAATTCCTTCTCGAGAAGTATGATAAACTCGGTACAGTAACCGAACTTGATATCCGATGTAGAAATATTCTCCGTGCTGATGGTCCCCTTTGAGGGACCGCCTGCAGAAACAGAGACCTGACTTTCTCCCTTGAACTCCACTTCCTTGCCGCAGAGGACTTCATAACCGCCCTTCATGATCTCAACAAGACCCTGTCCGCCGGAATCAACAACGCCGGCTTCCTTAAGGACCGGAAGAAGCTCAGGAGTATATGCAAGAACCTCGTCCATATGCTCAATGACCTTGCCGATATACTCGACGAGATCATCAGTCTGTCCGAGCAGCTCCTCAGCCTTCTCTGCACCACCCTTCGCTACGGTAAGGATGGTACCCTCCTTGGGTTTCATAACTGCCTTATATGCTGTCTCAACAGCCTTATTGAACGCAGCTGAAATGATATCGGCGGTGATCATGTCATAATCTCTGATGACCTTTGTAAAACCGCGAAGCAGCTGTGAAAGGATAACGCCGGAATTACCGCGTGCTCCGCGAAGGGAGCCGCTGGAAATAGCCTTCGCCAGATCCTCCATTGTAGGATCGGCAAGAGCGTTGACCTCACGGGCAGCGGACATTATCGTCATGGTCATGTTTGTTCCGGTGTCTCCGTCGGGGACAGGGAAAACATTAAGCTCATTGATGATGTCCTTCTTCGTATCTATAGCCTGAGCACCTGCGAGAAAGATCTTACGCATCTGCTCGGCATTAACCGATTTAACAACCACGATGTTACTCCTCTCAATAAGAATTAGTCGATCACACGAACTCCGTCAACATAAATGTTAACCGTCACAACATCCAGTCCGGTGCACTCTTCGACCTTATATTTTACCGTTTCACGAAGGTTCGTGCAAACAGAAGGAATATTAACACCATAGGAAACGATGATATGAAGATCGATCCTGAGCTTGTCATCCTCAGTGCGAACATTCACACCGTTCGAAAGATTCTCAACCTTAAGAAGCTTGGCAAGACCGTCTCTGACATTGATAGCTGCCATGCCGACGATACCGAAACATTCACAGGCCGCGGCGCCGGCACACTTTGCTACAACCTCGCTGTCCAGGATGATCTCTCCGTTCTCGGTCATAATATTAATGTTCATAGAGCCTCCTCGCCTAATATTAAACAAAAGGGGACTGCCAAAAGCAGCCCCTGCATATCGCTTTTAAGCACGCTCAACCTTGCCTGCTCTTAAACAAGAAGTGCAAACGTACATCTTCTTGGTACCGCCCTCGGTCTTGACTCTGACAGACTTGACATTGGACTTCCAAACTCTGTTGGCACGTCTTGAAACGTGGCTTCTTGAGTAACTCAGATGATGTCCGTACATATTTGCTTTCTCACAGATCTCACACTTAGCCATCTATATCACACCTCCTCTATTAGATATGGTTATTCTTCGCACGAATGCCTCAAACAAAGCGATTTTACCACAGTAAGACTTGGAATGCAAGAATTATTTTTCTTTGGAATGCTTATTTAAATAATCCTTGCCCTTACGGTCCATCTCGCCTTCCTGATCCTTGTCTTTTGCGGTTTTCTTGATCCTGTCGACAACTTCGGGAATGGCATCGAGAACACGTGTAACGGTATCCTGATTCTTGATATTTACGAGCCTTGCCTTGCCGTCCTGAAGTACAAGAACAGAATTGGCAGTAACCTTTCCGCCCATTCCTCCTCCGGCACTGTTCTTAGCGGTCTGCGAGAATGCACCGGCTCCGACTCCGAAGCTGACATCCACAAAAGGAACTATGATCGTGCCATCATCAAATTTAACGGCATCGCCGACAACGGTCTTTGCCGAAATAAAGGAATCCATGCCCTTGAAAAGTGCTCCGACGGTTTCATTGAAATTCTCAGCCATTTTTGTTCTCCCCTTCTGCTTTTATTGTTTTATAAACGAATCTGCAATCCTTTTTCAACAGCACCTGAAGTGCATAAAACAGGAGTGTTCCCAGTCTCACACGGCCTGCCATGACGGCACTGCCCTCAAGCACCTCGTTTTCAAAATCGGGTATCGCCGTGACGGAATCCTTCAGGCCGCCGTAGAACATACCGATCCCGGCAGTAATAAGGCCTGTCGTCGAAGGATCCTCAAAACCGTAATGTGCTTTCAGCTTGAGCTTTTTCGGAAGTATGTGGCGGAGCATCGCAACGAGCTTGCTCCAGGCATACTTCAGACCGTTCTTGAAATGAGGGTCGCTAATCGTGTCCCTGTAATGTTTATATTTATTATATATGCCGGAAAGCTTTTCTTCAACCCGCGATTTTTTGGGTGAATCCTTTGCCTCAGTCTCGGCTTCCGATGTGCCTTCCGCAGCAGGCTCTTCTTTGTGCTCCTGTCCCGAATCCTTTGCAGGCTCTGTCTCCGTTTCAGCCTCAGACTCAGTTTCGGAATCAGCTTCCGCTTCTTCATCTGCTTCTGCTTCGGATTTGGTTTCCGTCTCAGTTATTCCTTCCGCCTTCACTTCGGATCTGTCTTCCGTCTGCTCTTCCGCGTCAGCCTCAGTTCCGGCATCCGCTTCAGTCACATCTTCGGACTCCTCACCGGAATCCCCGTCTCCCTGATCGTCCTCGCCGATCTTAAAAGGTATCCCGAGTATTTTCAGCTTCTTAACAACCTCCGTACCGTCATAGCTCAGCATGACATGTACCAGGTGAAGCAGCCAGGTCACATGCACCCTGACATCCACCGCTTCATACTTGTACGCCTCCGCCTTATATCTTAACGGCACGAAAAGAAGCAGAAGGAGTATCAGAAGAATCAACCCGAGTATACTCAAAAGAATGATCCCGATGACTTTCAGGATCGTCAGTAAAACAGCCAGCATGTTTCCCCCGAATCAATTATCCGCTCACTATTGTTCCTTCACGGGAACGGAAAAATAACCTCTGACATCAAGCCGTCCCGTCTGATCGTATACCTTTTCTATCATGGATGCAGCCAGTTCGCAGGCTGCCTCGCGGCTGTCAGCCAGTCCCACGATATGAATATCGTCATCGCTGTCCCGATAATATCTGAACAGCAGCTCTCCCATATTGTAGATATCAAAGAGATTCTCCTTGTTGACAGCAAGCGTGATGCACCAAGTGGCAGCCGCAGTCGCCTTTCTCCAGCGAAGCCTTCTGCGAATCCGGGCTGCTTTTCCTTTAAGCTCCTCGCTGCACCAAAGATTGTCATCCCATGTGATCATAGCAATCCTCGCAATCCTCGCATCCGGGGCATCCTGTCCCCGGACCGGAAAGACCTCATTTCTTGTCCGTCCCTCCGGCAGTATCAACGATCAGTTTCACAGCAACTGATTTTTCATAGGCATCCCTGCAGCTTCCAAGGCTGTCCCTTACATAATTCATGACTTCCGTCCTCGAATCGAAGAAAACGGGAAGCTGTGCAAGTGCCGCAGCCATCCTTGCCCTTCCCATGACCTTTGCTTCCTCCGAAAGAAGTTCACGGAATACCTCTTCAAGCTCGTCACAGGCCTCTGCTACCTCGCTACTTTCAAGGGCATGCGATTCAGGATCGGTAAGATCGGCATAAGCGGAATTCGATATAAGTCTCTCGCAGATATCAAAGTCCCTGCACATCTCTACTATCTCGTCGTCCACATCCTGGCCCTTATCCTTGACCGCTCGTGCCTGAAGCCTTTGTATACGCTCCGTAAGAGGCTCGAACAGACCCTCGAGCTTTCTGAGCGAAGCAAGAGCCTCCTCGGTAATATCGGAACTTACATCGGATGAAATGCCTTCAACAGCCTCATTTGCAAGAACCCTGACGATCTCATTCTCCTTAAAGCACTCCGGATCGATGTATTTCCTGCAGATCGCAGCGATCCCGAGCTTGTTGAGGACCGAAACGGCCGCTCTGTATAATTCGTTAAGGTCCATAATGACCGAAACTGCCTCTTCAAGCCTGTCATGGGCATCCTTTGCAGCTTCGGGATCAAGATTGTCAAGATCAAGGTTTCTAAGGCAATCAAAACAATCGTTAAAAACAGGATAAACATCGGCATGAAGCGCCTCGAGTCCTGCAGCGGTCCTTATCATATACAGTTCTCTGTCGAACGATGAGCTGTCCGTCCCCGTGTATTTCTCAAGGGAATTCCTGAGAAGATCGAAGAACCTTGCCTTCGACATCCTTATGGGGAGCTGCGAAACCGCAAGCTTGATATTCTCGTTGATAACAACGTTTTCTCCGCTGGAGAAAATTGCAGTCAGAACATCCCTCGCTGCCGCATCGTCGTTAAAGTTCTTGGGTTCCTGGACATCGGCCGGACGGTTTCTGTTGATGATATATTCATAAAGGGTGATAGCATCCGAATACGTGACAAGATCGAGAGCAAGCTTTTTGATCCTGTCCCTCAGGGCGAATATGCGCTCCTTTACGTCTGCGGCCTCATCACCACCAATGCCGTCGATATATACCTGCTTAACAAGAAGGTTAAGACCGTCTGCGATCTCCCTTCCGAAGGGAAGCTCGTCAAGCTCATGCTTTCTGACGTCCTGCTCCGTGGGCTTTCCTGCCCAGCTCTCATAGAACATATAGTAATCGACGCTGCCCATAAGCATCGCCATCTTGTAATAGCATTCCGGAACATCCTTTTCCAGATATTTCATAATACTCATAAAAACAAATACTCCTCTGCAACACGCAGTCCCTTAAGAGACTGTTTTGATAAATTGATCGATATATACGGCGATCGGTGTATACCTGAACAGCGAAACACCGAGTAATCCTTCAAAAACACTGATGAACCCCATTGCCCCTGACACTATCAGCAGCACCGTTCCAAGCAGCTGGTAGGAAAAAACTCCCCTGCTGACATGTGCGGCAGCCAGAAAGAAAAGCGCGCACACCAGTACGAACCCTGCATTGACCGATAAAATCCTTAAAGTTCCGGCAAAGCCAAGCCTTCCCGAAAGGAGCAGCGATGACAGCACGATCACGGGCAGCGAATAAGTGAATACAGCAAATACATCGCCCAATGAACGAAGACCGGTTCCGGAAGGGAAGGTTTTCCTTCTCCTCATTATACCATTTTCATATTCTGTGGCAATTCCGTTATTTGCGCAGAAGCAGATAAGCATGAACAGCATGCCGAGCATTCCGCCGATCATCTGCCTGTAGATCATGCCGTTGGTTATATCCGACGCCCTGTACTCTCCCGTTCCGGCGTCTATATAAGAGGTGTCAAAAACAAAGCTGAACGACTCATCCTGTGCCATCGCCGAAACATATTCCGTGTAGGCGTCACGGTCAAGCATTTCCGCCTGACGTACTTCATCCTCAAGAGCAGAATACCTGAGGTATGCCTTATCGAGGCAGATCTCATCCATCATACATCCGGCGACGATATCGCTGATTATTGTCGATATCTTATCGTCACGCGCAGCGTAAAGCCCTATCAGTCCGTCGGTCCTTCCGGCTGTGACATTCTCACCGTAGCCCTCTTTGATTACGAAAATACAGTTAATATATCCGTCAAGAAGCAGATCATTAAGCTCATCAAAGCTTCCCTCATAAACATAAAGGGATTCGGAGGCCTTTATCCTTCCCGAAAGCTCTTCTGCCTCACTGCTGTGGTCCATGCATACAAGCCCCACCGGAAGGCTCGACCTCACCTCTGAATTAAGATTCAGACCGAGCATTACGGCCAGGATCAGGACCGATGAGACTATATAGCAGATACCCGCCGTCCGGTCCTTTATCAGAAGCTTCAGGCGCAACAGATAATCATTCATAACAAAGCCCTTATAAACCAGTAATTCGGGGTAAGTCTGGCAATTTTTGCCAGAACCTCCGGAAGGTACATTACAGGGATTATCCCGCCTCCGGCGATAGTCAGAAGAAGCACCAGCATGTTCGCAAAGATAATGTACCCCGATTCGCTCTTGAAGCAGTTCGAGATCAGAACAAAAGCAATGCTGATCACGAACAGGGAAGCTATGGCAAGCAGCGCCGGTAAGACGCCGAGCTCCAGCTCAGAGAACAGGCCGATGACGGCAAAGGCCGCAGCGAGCATCCCCCCGAAAACAAGAGTAAAAGCCCCTGCCTTTGACAGAACGAACGAAGCCTTCCCCCGTCCGATCGTCTCAAGCCGCAGATGCACGCTTCCAAGCCTTTCCTTCAGGTGGCTCAGACCCGCGAACAATCCCGTATACATCACAAGAAGTACCTGGATCGAGTAAATATAATAATTTACCAGCGATATCCCTTCGAACCTGTCCAGATACGTTCTTTCAAAGAAAGCATCCTTACCCAGCGCGGTAAAGACCAGGTCAAGCGAAACGGCTACATTCTCGCGGTCGGTATACTCACGCGAAAAACCCTCTTCCTCCATCAGCTCATACAGGGACTGACAGTTGACCTCGACCGCCGAAATATACTTCGCGTAGCTCTCGAGAAGGTTCTTGTAGACAACAGCCTTTGTCTCGTTTGAGCTGTTGATCACGGCCTTCATCGCAACATTGTTTATGTTGATAAGATTACCGGCAAAATCAGGCGGAATGACCAGATACAGGTCGAGCTCTCCGCGCGCAAAGCGTTCCTTCAACCCTTTTTCATCGCCCTCGACAAGGTCGATATACGAGTTGAACACCTTATTCTCCTTGAAATACGACACGAGCATCACCGAATACTCGGAACGGTCCATATCGCAGACTCCCATGGATATCCGCGGGGAGGAAAAGGCTTTTGAGCCGAACGCGACTGCCGCTATGACCGCGGCCGTAAGTATCAGCGCAAGCCACAAAGTCCTCTTCTCGTGAAGGATCAGCTTGATATCCTTGCTAAACATATCCCAACTCCCGAAGCGAGCTTATTGTACATGCTCGTGCGTAAACAGATGATCCTGGCAGTATTCGTAGTTCCCGTTGCACTTCGAGCAGAACCTGAACTCGAGCTCGGGACCGTCAAGTTCTGTCCTGCCGCATACGGCACATTTATGTCTTGTGATGACCTTATGTCCGGTCGAGGGATCGATATTGCTGTGCCTCATCCCTTCCCTTACGCCCTGGGTGTAGCTGCGCGAGAAATCCATCTTGCGCCTGATGTTGCGGGGCGAAAGATAACTCTTGGTCATGGCAAAATAAATGAAGAAATTAGCCATCGTTACAAGTATCTCGACTGCGGCACAGATTCCGGCGAACACGCCCTTACTCATAAAGCTTGCGATGATCTGGTACCCCATCAGCACAAAGTAGCCGTACATCAGCCATTTCGCCTTGACCGGAATAAGGAACATAAGATAGAACCTTGCCTCCGGGAAGGTCGCCGCAAAAGCGAGCAGCATCGACATGTTAAGATATCCCAGCGATATCGGATAGCTGTATCCGGTGCCGTACATGATATAGGCAACTATGTAGATGATGATGACTGCAAGTATATTGAACAGGATTCCCATGAAGTAAAACAGGTTGAACCTGAAGGTACCCCATACACGCTCGAGATTGGTCCCGATCGAATAATATACATACAGCATCAGCATCATGAACAGAAGGCTGCTCTCCATCGGCTGTATTACAAACGTTACAAGCCTCCATACCTGCCCTTTAAGTACCTTGTCAATGTCCAGCATCAGGTAGGCGTCGTAGAACTGCGGATTTATCATGTATACGATAAATCCGAGAGCATATACTATCACTACATATCTCATCAGGTTCGGCACAGCATATTTGCCGAGTTTTCGTTCAAGTTTTAAAATCAAATCATTTTACCTCGTTGTTGATATTATTCTCTTCGACGAACTCTTCGCTGATCTTGTTGATCACATTCTTGCGGTCGCACTCAATGTAGAGTTCATAGCTGCCGGGAGTCCTCTGTCCTTCTGCGTTCCTTACAAACGAGATGATCTCGAAATCCTTGGCTGTCAGTTCTCCCTTGCAGCCCGACTCCTTGTAGTTACGCATATCATCGGTGCAGACCTGTATATTGCCGAGTGGAAGGATATGCCCGGGTCTGAGGAACAACGGAACCTCGCTTAGTCCGCACTCGATATAGTGATGTCCCGGTGCCATGACCTCGGTAGTGTATTCCGAAGCAGACTTAAACCTTATGAAGAGCATTTCCTCGGGCAGATAAACATATCTGCCGACTGCATTCTGCTTGTAAACGGGCGCGACCATCAGACCCTCGCCGAGCAGAAGCTGATCCTCGACCGTGTGGGCCGTATCATCCTCCTCGTAATCAAAACCGAGGGGTCTGAAATACATGTCATCATTCTCGACACATTTGAGGAATTCGCTGTACAGATAAGGGATCAGCCTGTATCTGAGATTGATAATCTCCTTGAAGCCCTTGACATCGTCAAACTGATAGCATTCCTGCGGCCTGCTCCCGATAGTTGTATGGTTTCGGAACAGAGGCGTGAATATGCTGAATGCGATCCATCTCATAAGAAGGTCTTCCGTGGTATCCCATCCGAATCCGCCGGTATCCGCGCCGCTGAAAAGGAATCCGCACA
>CAJOQS010000013.1 GCA_905236925.1 uncultured Lachnospiraceae bacterium
AAATATACAATTCTCAAGGTGCAACTGGTAACAATGCCGTTCGTACGGCTTATTCAAACAGGGGTAGTGACCCCTATATCATATCATAACTTTATAGCGTAACTTTATAACGCAACTCTACTCGAAAATATACCTGATATTGAACGAATTCCCCTTCACTTCCGCCTCTCCTACCGCTCCGCTCACGATCGGCATCATCGGAGGCAGGTGTCCGATATCGAGGTCGAGGATTATCGGTACATTGTATTTTCCGAGCAACCCGACTACCGCTGCGATCCTGTCGAAATCGCCCCACGCGTCGTCATACTGCAGGGGTCTTCCGATCAGGAAGCCGCTCGCATTCTTAAACCAGCCGGCCTGATCGAGGTTCCAGAGCGCCCTTCTGATGCTCATGACATTCAAGTCGCAGGACTCGAGGAACCACAGTATCCCGTCTCCCGAATACCTTTCGTTGAACTCTGCCACCTTATCAAAAGGCGTTCCGACCAGGTTCGCGAGGCAGTCGAGGCAGCCTCCGAGAAGTCTGCCTTTTATCCTGCAGGTCTCCTGCGAATCCGTGATCTCCTTGGTTCCCGCAAAGGCTCTGAGCTTGAAATCCTCGGTCAGATTATAGCCCGCGAAGGGATTATCCGGACTCTTGAGCTGCTCCTTCTCCCATTTGGGGTAATTATGGACCTCGGTTGTTTTTCCGCACAGCACACCGAAGGCATCGTGCAGCGAGGGTGCGAGCTCCTTCATTCCGAACTCCGAAACGCAGGGACCGTAGACCGCCGCGGTATCGGTAAGCACCGGCAGCGTAAAGGTCAGATTCGTATTGTCCGAGTAGCCCATGAACCACTTCGGGGCTGCCTTCGAGATAGCGTCAAAATCCACATGAGGCAGATCCTCGCACATCGTCTCTCCGCCTCCGCAGGAAATGATTATATCACTCCTGTCATTTGTAAAGAAATCATTGATCTCCGCACCGCATGCTTCGGGTGTGTTTGATTTGCCGATCCCCTTATCGGCCGTCGCGTTAGGCCCGAAAACAAGCCTGTAGCCCATTTTTGCGAAACGCTCCTGCGCCGCCTTAAACAAAGAAACATAGGGTTCTGTCGAGCATCCGAAGGATGGAGCTATAAACCCTATCCTTCCGCCTTCCTTTAAAAACTCAGGATATCTCATGATCTGTGCCCTCCCCGTCAGATGCGGCTGTCACCGCATCGGTCTGTATCCTGCTCATACGCGCGTAGCTTCCTCCGAGTGCGACAAGCTCGTCATGTGTGCCTCTTTCGGTTACCTTGCCGTTCTCAACGACCAGGATCATATCTGCGTTGCGGATAGTTGAAAGACGGTGCGCGATCGCGATGATCGTGCGTGAGCCGGCTATCCCCGCAATGGCCTTCTGTATCTGCTGCTCCGTCTCCACATCAACGGATGCTGTAGCCTAGTCGAGGATGATAACAGGCGAATGCCGCAGTATCGCACGTGCGATCGCGACTCTCTGCTTCTGTCCGCCCGAAAGCCTCAGGCCCCTCTCGCCTACCAGAGTATCGTAACCCTCGGGCATGGCAAGTATATCGTCGTGAATGTTGGCGGCTCTTGCCGCTTCCTTGATCTCCTCAATATCCGCCTCGGGCACCGCGTAGCCTATATTCTCGGCAATAGTTCCGTTAAACAGGAACGTATCCTGAAGAACAGGCGAGATATTTTTCCTGAGACTTTCTATCGTTACATCATTGATATTGTGTCCGTCAAGCAGTATCTGACCCTCCGTAGGCTCGTAGAAGCGCGATATCAGCTGGGTCAGCGTGGTTTTTCCGACTCCGGTCGGGCCGACAAGCGCCAGCATCTTTCCGGGCTCGCACTTGAAGGAAATGTCCTTTAATACCTCTCCGCCGGTCTTATAGGAGAAGCTTACGTTCTTAAACTCAATGGAGCCTTCAACCTTCTGAAGCTCCACGGCACCTTCCCTGTCCTCGATCTCGCAGGGCTCGTCAAGAACCGCGACCACTCGCTCCGCACCGGCCAACGCCTGCTGCATATTCTCAAGCAGGTTGGCTAGACCCGTGATGGGGCCGTAGAAAAGGCTCAGATAAAGCAGGAAGGCCACGATATCCTCGACCCTCAGGCTTTCCTTCCATGCAAGATATCCGCCGAATGAAACTATCAGTATCGTGCCAAGTGAGGAGATGAACTCAACCGTGGGATGAAAGATCGCGCTGATCTTGAGGGCCGTCAGCATGGCCCTGACATGTTCGAAATTCTTTTCATCTACCCGCCCGGTCTCGTATTCCTCGCGACCGAACGACTGTATCTCATGGATTCCCGAGAGATTGTCCTGCAGCTTGCCGGACAGCTCGCCCATCTTCTTCTGTGAAATACGGAAGAACGGGCGGACCTTCTTCGAGAAGATGATGCCCGAGATAAAGATGAGCGGTATGGGTGCGCAGGTTATCAGAGCGAGCTTCGGATTGATCGTGAGCAGCACGATCAGAACGCCTAGAAAGGTCACGATATTCGTGATCGTATCGGGTATCATGTGCGCGTAAAGCAGCTCGAAATCCCTTGTATCGTTGACAATCCTGCTCATCAGGTCGCCTGTCTGCTTGTCGTGAAAATAGCCAAGGTGCATCCTTTCGACCTTGTCGTATGTGCGGGTCCTTAAATCTCCCACCAGATTCCACGCAGCCTTGTGCGCAAGATAATTGCTGAGGAACCGGAAAAGCACCCTCAGCAGGTACAGACAGACAAGCACCGCAGTCAGCACCAGTATCGTGTGCATTCCTTCCTCGTTCACACCGTCGCTTACGATGCCGGTCATCCTTGAAAGCACCTTGGGAGCGGCAAGGTTGACTGCCGTAAGCGAAAGAGTTGACAGGATCGCGATCACATACAGCGTCCTGTACCTTATCGCCTCGCGGCTCAGTCTCCATAACATTTTCATAGTAATTCCCCCGGAAAGCCTTTTTTCAGTATCTTTGACATTTTGTATTTTTTTATTTCTTCACTTATGATACGGTTCATTATTGATGATCCTGTAGCTCCTGTATATCTGCTCCAGCAGGATCACGCGCATAAGCTGGTGCGGAAAGGTCATATCCGAGAAGCTCAGGAGCATATCGGCACGTCCGGTGACCTCCGGCGCAAGCCCCAGCGATCCTCCTATAATGAATGTGATATGACTGGTTCCTCCCACTCCGAGGCTCTCGATCCGTGATGCCAGCTCGGTCGAGGACAGCTTCTTCCCTTCGATCGCGAGCGCGATAACATAGGTGTCATCCGCTATGTTCTTTAATATCCTCTCGCCTTCCTTCTGCTTTATGAGCTCCTCCTCATGAGCAGAAGCCTCGTCGTGTGTTTTCTCATCCGCGACCTCTATTATATTTGTCCTGCAGTATCTCGACAGGCGCTTGACATACTCGTCGACGGCCTGCGAATAAAACTTCTCCTTGATCTTTCCGACTGCAATTATCGTTATTTTCAACTGTTTCCTCCTCCGCTCCGGGTTGTGCTCAGAGCAAATCATTAAGAAATCATAAAGATATATTTCAGAATTATTACATTATTTGTACACATTTTGAACACATATCGCTGTTATCATTGACATCGGAAAGTAAAAAACACTTTCTACTCCCACCCTATTATACGCATAAGTAACTTTTAATCCTTTTGTTGATTGTTACTAGTAAAAAGCAAGCTCTCCGAGCTTGCTTTTTACTTTCTGTTATTTATCTTCCGATTCTTCCCTGTCCTCGGGAAGCTCGAGTCTGGTCAGTCTGACCTTTCTGATCATCTTGCGGTGGGTCTCGAGAATATCAAAGCGGTATCCGTTGTATTCCACGGTAGGCTTCTCGTCATCCGCGGGTATCCTGCCGAGAACCGATATCAGAAGCCCGTTGAGAGTATCAAAGTTCTCCATGTCATCGTCATCTGGCTCGAGTCCGGTCACCTCGGAGAGCTCGTCAAGATGTGTCTCGCCGAGAACAAGCCATATCCTGTCGTTGCACTTGCGGATCTGCTGCTCCTCGCTGTCGAACTCGTCCTGAATATTGCCGACGATCTCCTCGAGAATATCCTCCATCGCTACTATGCCCGCCGTCTGTCCGTATTCGTCTATTACGATGGCCATATGCACGTTCTTGTTCTGCATCTCATGAAACAGATCGTCGATGTTCAGAGTGTCGGGAACCAGAAACGGCTGCCTTGATATGTTCAGCAGGGTCTTGTTCTTGTAATTGTTGCCGGCATAGCATTTGACAACATCCTTCAGATGAATGACTCCGACTATGTTGTCGATGTCCCCCGTATAAAGAGGGAACCTCGAAAAGCTCTGCCTTGCCATGAAACGCATGGCCTCTTCTATGGGCATTTCGGAATCGACGGCAACTATCTTGGTCCTGTGCGTCATGATGTCGCGCGTCTGCTTCTCGTCAAATTCTATGATGTTGGAGATCATCTCGGCTTCTTCGGCCTCGAGCACACCCTGCTCCTGGGATTCGTTGACCATGGAAATGATCTCGTCTTCGGTAACGATATCCGCCGCATCGGAGTCTATTCCGACGATCTTCAGAAGGATATGGCATCCGCCCTCAAGACATTTGCTGATCGGCGCAAGAAGTACCGTAACAGCCTTCATAAGCCCGAAAAGCCTGAAGAAATACTTTTCCGCGCGGAGGTTGCCGAGTCGGTCCGGGATAATGTGGGAAAACAGAACGACAAGGTACATGAATACGATCGTCGCTGCGACCACATATACAGTCGGCAGAACCGCATCGTTATGAACCGCGAAGGCCCTGTTATAGATATAAACCGCAATGTGCCTCGTATATGCGATGCCTTCAATGATAAGCGAGATACCCATTCCCGCTCTTACCGCGTTCAGGAAGGCGCGCTCCCTGTTATCTATGAATTCAAGCGCTGCTTTGGAAGTAGCGGCCTGTTCGGCATGTTCCTCGTCATCGGCCATCTTCTCGAGCGTAGTGTAGCTGAGGTTTTCAAACGCAGCCTTAGCAAGCTCCAGATAGTAGTCGATGAT
>CAJOQS010000014.1 GCA_905236925.1 uncultured Lachnospiraceae bacterium
GTGCCACAAGCTCTTCACAGAAGATGGGTGTGAGTTCTTCCGCGGTCAGGGGCTTTCCTGTACCGGGATTGATAAGCGGAGCGGGCTTGTTCTTCATGTCCGCTCTCAGGTTATACCACTGTCTGGGGATCTCTTCTTCTGTGAGGTAGATCTTGTAAGGGATTTCGTTGTTTGCCATGGTGTTTTCCTCCTCTGATAGGTGTGTTTTCTGCTCTGCCCTGATGGTTTCTTTCCGGATCAGGGCTGCATTAAGAAAAGAGTTGCAGTAGGAACACTTGATTTGATGATCCATCACACAAAAAAACCTGTCCCTACAGTAGTTACTGCTGGGACAGGTCAAATATCAGATAACCTGCGGTGCCACCCGGCTTGGTGTGTTAACACCCACTTAGCGCATACAATCATATGCCGGATTTTGATAACGGAGATCCCGCTCCGTCTTCCGTACCATGCAAAGAACGCATTTCAGGTCGCCCTCGGGAGTCCATTCGGCAATGCACTTACTGCTGCGATCGCACCATCCGCAGCTCTCTGGGAGTAAGGAGGTAAAGCTTACTTGCTCTCCGTCATCGGTTTATCAGACTTTAACACATTAATGCGTTACATGTCAACCCCCTACTTTTATTTTTTTTCGGGAACCTGTATAATTATTCTGTCGTCTTATGAGTATAAAAGGTCACAAATCACAGTGCAACACAAATAGGAGGAGGAAATTATGAAAAAAAGATATTCGATCATAACAGCAGTCCTGATCGCAGCTTTGCTTCTTTCGGGCTGCAGCAAGGGCTACAAGGACGAATCGGGCGCCGCACAAAACAGTTCTGCATATAGCAACGCTATGCCCACCTCGGCAAATGCGGATGCGGATTATTATTACGGCGGACTTGACCAGTCAAAGGGCATTGAATCGGCGACCGAGTCGCTTCCGGGCGACAACGGAAGCTCAAACGAAAACTCAATTTCGGGAAGAAAGCTCATTAAAAACGTTAGTCTCTTTATCGAGACTCTCGAATTTGATCAAAGCCGCACTACCGTTGAGAATCTGGTCAACACCTTCGGCGGATACATCGAGAGCTCCTCGGCTACTGACCGCAGCATCAACAACGGACGCTCACTCAGGTATGCTTCCTATGTTCTCAGGATCCCCGGTGAGCATCTTGACGATTTCCTCAAGAGTTCCGGCAATATCGGTACCATTACCAGTCAAAACATGAGCACCGAGGATGTTACTCTCACATATGTCGACCTTGAAGCCAAGACCCAGTCCCTCGAGATACAGCAGGAAAGGCTCCTCGAATTCCTCGAGAAGGCCGAGACCATCGAGGATGTCATCAAGCTCGAGGACCGTCTCAATACAGTCAGGTACCAGCTTGAAGCCCAGAAGAGCCAGTTGAAAAATTACGATAACCTCGTGGCTTTCAGCACAGTTTCCATCAATCTCCAGGAGGTTCAGCGCATAACCATAGTTGAGCCCGAGCCCGAAACCCTCGGCCAGCGCATCGCTTCGGGCTTCTCCGATACCATGTACGACCTTGGCGAAGGTCTGAAGAACTTCATCGTATGGTTCATCGTTAACCTTCCCTACATCCTTATCTGGGGCGTTATCATCTTCCTCGCAATATTCTTCGGAAGAAAGATAGCAAAAAAGAACAAAAAGAAGAAGGCAGAGCAGGCATCTGCTGCACAGGCTGCATGGCTCGCATCGCAGACCAATCAGGGATACGTAAATCCCAATCCTTCTGCTCCCTCAAACAACGATACCAACACTGACAACAGATAAGTCTGTCTATCATAAAACAGGAACCCCGGTGAATTTCATCACCGGGGTTCTTAAATTATGTCTGAGTTTTATAAACTTACTTCTCGGTCTTCTCCTCTATCTTGGCATCCTTGGCGTTCTTGCGAACGGATTCAACACCCTTTAAGCAGCTGTCAAGCTTTGAATAGCCCTCGCCGCTGGCGATGATCTGACCGTTCTTGGCCTTAAGTCTAAAACGGAACTCTCCCTTCTTGTCCTTGTAAACCTCAAACTTGGGATTTGTCTCGGTCTTGAAGCCGGCCTTTGTCTGGTCCTCAACCGCAGCTACCTGAGAATTGGCAACAACACTTGCGATGCCGTTGGCAGCGGTGGCCTTGGACTTGTAAACCTGGCTGGTAGCGATAACTTCGCCGTTGCCGGCAACAAGATTGAACTTGAAACCTGTTTTTGCCTCAGTTAATACAAACTTACCCATAAGATGACCTCCTTATAAATTATTCCTTTCGGAATTTTTATCTAAAGATATTTTAGCAAACCCTCGCAAAAATGTATATACGGTTTTTAGCATTTATCAGAGCTGTTTTCAGCTTCTCGCCAGCTTCTTGGACATCTCGTACATGTAGGAATCGGGCTGCTTTGTCATTCTGAGTGCCTTTTCCATGTCGAAATCCACGAACTCGCCGTTGCAGAATGCGACTATCCTGTTTTTCGCGCCGGCATTGATGGCTTCTACAGCTTTGCCTCCCATCGCAGAAGCATATACCCTGTCCTGACAGGTCGGCCTTCCGCCGCACTGGAGCAGACCGAGGATCGTTGCTCTGGTCTCGAGGCCTGTTGCAAACTCGATATTCTTTGCAAGCTTGCCGGATTTGCCCACACTCTCCGCATTAATGATCAGGTGAAGCCTCTTTCCGAGCTTCTTCTTGCTGATGATCTCGCTTATGATGCGCTGTTCATCATGATCATAATATTCCTTTGTAAGGATTTCCTCAGCTCCCGTCGCGATACCGCACCACAGGGCGTTGTGACCCGAATCGGTTCCTGCTACTTCAATGATCGAACATCTCTCATGAGACTGTGAAGTATCCCTTACCTTGTCTATAGCCGACATCGCTGTATTGACAGCGGTATCGAAGCCTATGGTATACTCTGTACAGGCAA
>CAJOQS010000015.1 GCA_905236925.1 uncultured Lachnospiraceae bacterium
CAGAGCGGTGACACCGTAAGTATCGATTTCACCGGTTATATGGACGGTGAGCCCTTTGAAGGCGGAACCGCAACGGATTATAAGCTTGAGATCGGATCCGGCTCGTTCATCGACGGTTTCGAGGACGGCCTCATAGGCGTGAATATCGGAGAAACCGTAACACTTGATCTTAATTTTCCCGATCCCTATCCGAACAATACGGATTATTCCGGAAAGCCCGTTAAGTTTGATGTCAAAGTCAACAGCATAACCGAGACCGTCATTCCCGAACTGACCGATGAATTTGTTGCTCAGAACACGGAGTTTACAAATACTTCGGATTATGTTGCGAGCGTCCGTGAGGAACTGATGGCGGAAGCCGAGACCGAAGCAGACGCGCAGCTCAGGGAAGAGCTCCTGACGAAGGCTATCGAAAACGCATCCTTCGGCGGAGATATCGACAAGGAGATCGAGGATACCGTAGCATACTGGATGTCGTACTATGATAACATGTACAAGACCTATTACGGTGTCGATGCCATAACGTTCTTCGGAGCGTACTACGGATGGGATGAGAACGAATACAAGGACTTCATGAACGAGCAGTACGGAATGAGCGTCAAGATGAAGTACGTGCTGGCAAAGATCGCAGAGGTCGAGAACATCACTGTCAGCGAGGAAGAGTACGAGAGCAAGTTCAGCGAGATGTTCTTTGATTACTACGGATTTACCAGCAAGGAGGAAGTGTTTGAGAACATATCGGCCGAGGAAGCCGACAAGATCATCAATGACACTATCCTTCAGGAAAAAGCCGAACAGATCATTGTCGACAATGCTGTTGTCAACAAATAAAAGCTGATCCTGAGGCAGGAGGAAAAAATGGGCGAAGTACTTACTCAAAGCGATATCAAAAAGATTGAGCAGGAGATTGAATACCGCAAGCTTGTCGTCAGGAAAGAAGCCCTCGAGGCTGTCAAGGAAGCAAGGGCCCACGGAGACCTGAGTGAGAACTTTGAGTATTACGCCGCGAAGAAGGACAAAAACCAGAATGAATCGCGCATACGTTATCTCGAGAGGATGCTGAAGACAGCGGTTGTCATTGATGACAGCTCGGATGTCGACGAGATGGGGCTGAATAATACTGCGGAGATATTCTTTGAAGAGGACGGCGAGACGGACATATTCAGACTGGTGACCTCGATCAGGGGCGATGTCCTGAACAATATGATAAGCATAGAATCACCGCTGGGAAAGGCAATACTCGGGCACAGAGAAGGCGACAGGGTATTTGTTGAAACCGCTCCGGGAAACGGATATTACGTAATCCTGAAAAAGATCATCAAGACCAATGATGATTCCGCCGATCAGATAAGGAAATTTTAAGCCCAAATAGGCGAAAATGGCTTAAATATGCTTGACAAAGGGCTTTGCAACGTATATAAATATAGGTGTCAGTTCGAAACATAGACTCGAACACGCTACTATTTTCTTTTTGAGGAGGAAAAACTATGAACAAGGCTGAGTTAGTTGCAGCTATCGCTGAGAAGGCTGAGTTATCAAAGAAGGATTCCGAGAAGGCTTTAAAGGCTGCTATCGAGGCAGTTACCGAGCAGCTTAAGAAGGGACAGAAGGTTCAGCTCGTTGGCTTTGGTACTTTCGAAGTTACCAAGAGACCCGCTAGAACAGGACGTAACCCTCAGACCAAGAAGGCTATCAAGATCCCTGCTTCAAAGGCTCCTAAGTTCAAGGCCGGCAAGGCTTTAAAGGATGCTGTTAACAAGTAATTTTTGTTTAGCTGTCAATAAGCCCGTGGCTATCCGCGGGCTTTTATCTTTGTGATAAACGAATGCCCGCCGCCTGCGAAGCAGTACCATCGGGGAGGGGCGTTGCAAGCCTAAGGCTTGCAAACGACTCTGCCACGACAGTATGAGCGCGAAGCGCGGCGGAGGGCTGAGTGAACGGTAATCGAGCGGACTGCGTCCGCGAGATGTCATATTGGAGAAATAAATGAGACTTGATAAATACCTTAAGGTTTCCCGACTCATAAAGCGCCGTACCGTAGCCAATGAAGCGTGTGATGCAGGCAGAGTGGCTGTAAACGGAAAACCCGCCAAAGCTTCTGCAGAGGTCAAGGTCGGCGATATCATAGAGATCGGGTTCGGAACGAAGAGCGTTAAGGTCGAGGTCCTGGGGATCGCGGAAACCCAGAAAAAGGATGAAGCTGCCGAGCTTTATAAATATATCTGACATCTTTTTTGATCCTGAGTATTAAGGAATCGGACCGATCCTCCGATATATAAGACGACAAGATTGACCAGTACCTTCAGGTGGTGGATACAAGATTGCACGGTGCGGGATTCAGGCCCTGTACCGTGAGCGTATGACGCAAAAGGGGGAACGTTCGGATGCAGAAAAGGGGCAGGAGTTCAAAAGCGGCGATGGTGATAATAGTGGCCATTGTTGTGTTCATCTGCGGTCTGATATATGCCAAGACCGATGCTCTTTCAAAAAAGCTTGAAGCCAAAGAGGCGCGCCTTGCGCAGATCAATTCCGAAATAGTTCAGGCTCAGGATGAGACCCGTGATATTCAGAACGAGATAAAATACAGAGAAACGGACGATTTTATAGAGGATCAGGCCAGAGAAGCACTCGGGCTTCGTTACCCGGACGAGATCATCATGGTTCCTTCATCCGGGAACAACTGACCCGAAGACCGGTATACCGGTGCAGATAGTTGGTATGAATAATAAGGTTGCGGATTATATCAGAACGAATAATATGCTGTCGAAAGGCGACGGCGTTGTTGCGGGCGTATCGGGCGGAGCGGACTCGATGTGCCTTCTTCATATTCTGATCGGTCTTCGCAATAAATATGATCTTAAGATCCTGGCGGTTCATGTAAACCATGGGATAAGAGGAGCTTCGGCAGACGCGGACGAGCGTTTTGTCGGGGCTTTTTGTCTTGAAAAGGGCGTTGAATTTAAGGCGTATCATGTAAATATTCCCGAGCTGGCAAAGGAATCGGGCATGACCGAGGAAGAAGCAGGCAGAGCGGCAAGGTATCGCTGCTTCAGGGAGGCATGTGTGGAAAAGGGCTTCTCAAAGATAGCCGTGGCCCACAATATGGATGACAATGCGGAAACAGTCCTGTTTAATATCGCGAGAGGCAGCGGGATATCCGGGCTGAGAGGTATCTTACCGGTAAGAGACGACGGAGGGATCACGCTGATAAGACCTCTGCTCACATGCTCGAGGGCAATGATCGAAGAGTATCTGTCCGCAGAAGGCCTGGAGTACAGGACCGATGAAACGAATCTTACCTGCGATTACAGCCGCAATCGCATCAGAAATGTCATTCTTCCCATGCTGAGGGAGAATGTCAATTCCGGAGTGTCGGAGCATCTTGCAGCACTTGCGGGACAGGCGTGCGAGCTTGAAGAGCTGGCGGATTCCCTTTCCTGCGAGGCGATAGAGGAAATGG
>CAJOQS010000016.1 GCA_905236925.1 uncultured Lachnospiraceae bacterium
AAAGCATGAAGGCGATATTCAGGAACAATCCGGACATAGTCTTTGACGACGACGAAAAGGATAAGCAGAAAACTGGTGCCGACACCGCGGCTCTTGAACTGAAGCTGAACAACCTCACCAGTATGATCGAAAAGCGCCTCGGAGAAGGTGCCCCGTCCGGAGCCGGAGAGAACCGCAAGGACCGTCAGGAGCCGGAAGGCGGTCCCACCAACGATACCGCCGACGACAAGAATGTTTCGTGCATTAAGCTCGTTTATAACCAGCTTGTTAACAACGAGGTCGACGAGAAGTACATCAATATGATAGTCAGCGAGATAGAGCCCACCCTGAAAAAGGATGCCCCGGTGGAGAATATCCTCTCGGCCATCTATCAGAAGATCGTGCTCAAGCTCGGGAAAACGGAAGTCCTCGACATATCACCCGGAAAGACAAAGTATGTTTTCTTCATAGGCCCCACCGGAGTCGGAAAGACCACCACGATCGCAAAGCTTGCCTCAAGGCTCAAGCTTGACAAGAAGATGAATATCGCGCTGCTTACTGCCGATACCTACAGGATTGGTGCCGTAAAGCAGCTTGAGATCTACGCGAATATCCTTAATGTGCCGCTGCGCGTTATCAATAACGAGGCTGAGATGTCGCAGATCAGGGAAGACCTTGATACCTACGATATAGTCCTTATCGATACAGCGGGCAGGTCGCACCGTGACCGCAGCCAGCGCGATGACATAGAGAGGCTTATAAGAAGTATTCCCGAAGAGGAGCGTGAGATTTTCCTTGTTCTGAGCGTTAATACCAAATACAGGGATCTGGTCTCAATATGCGAGGCATATTCGGAGATTACGGACTACAAGCTGATCTTTACAAAACTCGATGAAACTCTGTACCTTGGCAATATATTCAATGTTAAGCTGCTGACCGGAGCGCCGCTCTCGTATGCGACCTTCGGACAGAATGTGCCGGTCGATATAAGCAGGGTTGACGCCCAGACTATCGCCAAGCAGCTGATGGGAGGTGATGATTGATGGATCAGGCCGATCAGCTCAGAAAGATGGTCAACAAGCAGAAGAAGGTCCGCAAGGTCTCAAGAGTCATCACCGTAACTAGCGGCAAGGGAGGCGTCGGAAAATCCACACTGTCCGTTAATCTTGCGATAGCAATGTCCCGGATGGGCAAAAGGGTGATAATTCTGGATGCCGATTTCGGACTCGCGAATGTCGAGGTCATGCTGGGAATACGCCCGCAGTATAATCTCGCGGACCTTATGTTCAGGGGAAGGGAACTGAAGGATATCATCACGGAAGGCCCCGAGGGTGTGGGCTTCATATCCGGCGGTTCCGGAATACAGGAGCTTTCAAGGCTCACCAGGGATCAGGTCGTATACCTTGTCCAGAGGCTGTACGAACTTGACGAGATGGCGGATGTGATACTTGTCGATACAGGTGCCGGAATTGCCGATACCGTTCTCGAATTCGTTTCCGCGAGCAATGAGGTGCTTGTGGTGGCGACACCCGAGCCGACATCCATCACGGATGCGTACGCACTTCTGAAGACCCTTAACAGAAAAAGTGATTTCGTTAAAGAGAATACATCGATAAGAATGGTGGCGAACAGGATAAAGGATGCCCAGGAGGGCGAGAATCTCCACCAGAAGCTCAGCGTTGTGGTTGAGAAGTTCCTGAGCATACAGGTCGACTATCTTGGCGGCATACTGAACGACAATAACTGCCAGAAGGCTGTAATGCAGCAGGAACCCGTCATGCTCAGCTATCCCAATTCCAACACGGCGAGGGCTGTGGAGGGCATAGCTGCGAAGCTCCTCGATGTTAAGACGGATAATGAGGGGCAGAGCGGCATCACCCAGCTGTTTAACAGATGGATGAAGAATATCTATAAGAAAAAGAAAGAAGAGAAAGGATAAGCCATGCTTTCAAAGGTGCTGACAGAGGGCGACCGTATTGAACTCAAACGTGTCGTTAAAAGAGAAGAAGCTGAATCCAAGCCCAAGACCTACGTCAGCCAGCTGAATGAGATCATCAGTGAGGAGCTGCTTGATATAGCAATCCCCACGGAAGGCTCGAAGCTGGTGCTCTATGACGTGGGTACCAGACTTGAACTCAGGTTTATTACTCCTGCCGGGAGTTTTGTCTGTACGGTCGCGATCCAGCAGCGTTGTAAACAGGGAACCCGAACCTTTTATATAGTAAAGCTTATCACCGAGCTGATGAAAGACCAGCGGCGCCAGTATTTCCGCCTCGATAAGGTAATGGATATCAAGTATCATAAGGCTTCCGGCGAGGAGATGGAGATAATGGACCGGATCCGCAGGAAAGCCTACAGGGATGAATACGAATTCAGGGCCATGGCTTCATATCTCAGCGAGCTCAAGATGCCTGACGTTAACGGTATACTCAGCAACATCAGCGGCGGAGGCGTTAAGTTCTACTCCAAGGAGGCCCTTGAAAAGGGCGATGTGATAAGGCTCAAGATAGAGATCAACGAGATATCGCCCGAGCCGCTCGATCTGTTCGGAAAGATCGTTGCGTCGGGACGCGCGAGAAACCAGAATATCGTACAGGAGCACCGCGTCGAATTTATCAACCTCAACAGGGATCTTCGTGAAAAGATCGTGCGTTATATCTTCGATGAGGACAGAAAAATCAGACGAAAGGTAAATGCTCCGCTTTCATAAGCGTCTGCGAAATTATACTTGTCAAAAAGCGAAAGGAACACGGAATGCCTAAAAAAATACTAATAATTGAGGACTCTGCACTCATGAGAAGAGTCATATCTGATATAATCCAGAGTGACAAGAGATTCATACTCTCGGATGTGGCAGAGAACGGACTCGTTGCCTACGACCTGATCACTCAGGATCCGGGAAAATACGATATGCTCATCCTCGACATCAATATGCCTAAGATGAACGGTATCGTCCTTCTTGAGAAGCTGAACGAAAAGGGTATTCATATCCCGACGATCGTTGTCAGCTCGATCGCGAAGGAAGGTGCGGTTGAAACACTCAGGTGTCTGGAACTCGGAGCTTCGGATTTCATAACCAAGCCCGACAATTTCATGGACACCAAGAGCGCAAGGTTCCGCGAAAAGGTCCTCTGTTTCATCTGCGGCGCACTCGGAATACCGGTAGAGGAGGCAGGAGCTTCAGCACCTGCACCGGCTGCCAAGCCTTCGATCCAGACTCCGCCCAGACCCGGAAGAACCGTTCCGGCGTCAAAAACGTACAGCGAGGACGTTGTTCAGCCGACACAGTCCGGAAGCGATACGGGCGGTCCGATGTCCTACGTAAAGATCACCTTCACGAGAAAACCTCATGTCCATGTCGGCAAGAACGCCGAGAGGATCGTTGCCATCGCCTGCTCGACAGGCGGACCCAAGGCCCTGCATCAGGTAATACCCCTTCTTCCTGGGAACCTGAACGCACCGGTCATTCTGGTCCAGCACATGCCCGAAGGATTTACGGGTACTCTGGCCGCAAGGCTCGATGAGCTTTCACAGGTCGGTGTACAGGAGGCGTCGGAAGGCACGGTTCTTGAAAAGGGCAAGGTTTATATCGCAAAAGGCGGCAAGCACCTGAGGATAGTCAAGAAGGGCCGGGACTTTGTCATCAGCATAGGTGACGATGCTCCACGCAATACCTTGAAGCCCTGTGCGGACATAATGTATGAATCCCTGAAGGACCTCGCTGTTGACGAGATCGTCTGCGTAGTGCTCACGGGCATGGGCAGCGACGGAACACGCGGAATCGGACAGCTGGCACAGACACAGAACTGTTATGTGATAGCTCAGGATGAAGCGAGCAGCACGGTATACGGAATGCCTCGTATGGTCAAGGAGGCGAATCTTACCGATGAGGTGGTTTCACTTGGTTCGATCGCAGGAGCCATTACGAATATCGTGGGAACCTGCTGATGTGAGGAATCAGCGGCAAGCCGCTTTTTAAAAGAGGAGGTTTATCTTTATGGACGTTAGCCAGTATCTTGAAATTTTCATCGAAGAAGCAAAAGAGCATCTGCAAAGTCTGAATGAACAGCTTCTTATTCTCGAGAAGGAGCCCGAGAACAAGGAAACGATCAACGAAATATTCAGAGCTGCGCACTCCCTCAAGGGTATGGCCGGAACCATGGGCTATAAGAGGATGCAGAAGCTTACTCACGACATGGAGAACGTCTTCCAGGAAGTCCGCAGTGACAAGATGAAGGTTTCATCGGAACTTGTCGACGGTCTTTTCAGAGGACTTGATGCGCTTCAGGAGTACCTTGATAACATTGTGAACACTCAGGATGAGGGTACCAATGAGAATCAGGACCTGATCGATCTTTTCGCAAAAGAGCTTGCAAGAGCATCGGAAGGCGGAGCAGCACCCGCGGAAGCACAGCCCGCAGCACAGGGCGGCGAAGGACAGGCTGCAGCCGCAGTTCAGACAGCTCCTCAGTCGAGTTCCGTCAACGGTCTTGACAGCATCACCCTGAACGATACCGATAAGTCCGTTATCGCAAAGGCAGTTGCGGAAGGCATGAACGCCTACGCCGTTAATGTCGAGATCCAGGAGACCTGCGTACTTAAGGCTGCGCGCGCATTCCTCGTATTTAAGGCGGTTGAGCCTCTCGGCGAAGTTATTAAGTCTATTCCGGACGCACAGGCTATCGAGGATGAGAAATTTGATTTCGATTTCTCAATGGTCATCATTTCCAAGTCGTCCGCTGAAGATATCAAGAAAGCTATCATGAACGTTTCCGAAATGAAGGAAGCGGTAATACAGAAGATCGAAGCAGAAAACGTTCCCGCACAGGCTGCAGAACAGACACACGAGGCAGGAGCGGCTGCACAGCCCGCAGGACAGGCAGCGGCAGGAGCAAAGGCTCCCGCGGCAGGCGCAGCTGCAGCAGGCGCTGCAAAGGGCAAGCCCGTTGTCAACCGTTCGGTTCGTGTTGATATCGATAAGCTCGATGACCTGATGAACCTCGTTTCCGAGCTGATCATCGCAAAGAACGGTCTTGTATCCATCTCTCCCGCAGAGATCGGAACCGACGAGACCAAGAAGGGCAATTTCCACGAGCAGGTTGAGTATCTTGAGAGGATCACGACCAACATTCACCAGAGCGTTATGAAGGTTCGAATGGTTCCCATCGAGAGCGTTGTAAACCGCTTCCCTCGTATGATCAGAGACCTTTCAAAGAAGCTCGGCAAGAAGATGGAGCTGTTCATGTCCGGTGAAGAGACCGAACTTGACAGAACCGTTATCGACGAGATCGGCGATCCCCTGCAGCACATCCTTCGTAATGCAGCCGACCACGGTCTTGAGAGCAATGAGGCCCGTATCAAGGCCGGCAAACCCGAAGTTGGTTCCATTTACCTGAATGCTTATCAGGAGGGCAACAACGTAGTTATCGAAGTAATCGATGACGGCGGCGGAATCGATGTTGAGAAGGTTAAGCGCAAGGCTATAGAAAAAGGCACGATCACTCCGGAGCAGGGCGAAGTTATGTCCGACAAGGATATAATCGATCTTCTGTTCAGACCCAGCTTCTCTACAGCGGAGCAGATCTCGGATATTTCCGGCAGAGGTGTCGGACTTGATGTTGTTAAGACCAAGATCGAGGCTCTCGGCGGAAACGTTGAATGTAAGACGGTTCTCGGTGAAGGTTCAACATTCACTATCAGACTTCCTCTTACACTTGCCATCATCCAGGCACTCATGGTTGTCATCGGCAACGAGAAATACGCTATACCGCTTGCGAACATCAATACGATCGAGGATGTTCCCGCAACCGATATCAAGTTTGTAGAGGGTAAGGAAGTTATCAATCTCCGCGGTACTGTTATCCCGCTTATCCGTCTTGACAAGATCCTTGATGTCACCGATGCCAAGAAGGATCAGGAAAGCCTTACGGTTGTCATCATCGCAAAGGGCGACAAGCAGGCCGGCCTTATCGTAGACGATCTGATCGGACAGCTTGAAATCGTTATCAAGTCGATCGGTAAGTACATTAACAACAGCAAGATGATCAGCGGTGCAACGATCCTTGGCGACGGCGAGATCGCACTGATCCTTGATGCTACTACATTGGTTTAAGGAGGAGAGCAGGCATGGCTGAGAATAAGATTACATCTACACTGGATACCACACAGTACATCGGTGTCGTAGTTGACAACGAGCAGTACGGTATCGATATCAATTATATTGACAATATCGTTAAGATGCAGAGGATCACCCGCGTTCCGAAGGCACAGCCTTATTTCCTCGGAGTTATCAATATCCGCGGCGAGATCATCCCTGTTATGAGTCTGCGCTTAAAATTCGGTAAGGAGCCCGATGTCTTCAACAACAAGACAAGGATCCTGATCATCAAGCCCGAACAGCAGGCATCCATCGGCTTTATCGTTGACGAAGTCAAGGAAGTAGTCAACCTCGCCGAAGACAATATTGACCATAAGAACAGCTCAGATCCGGGAAATACTTATATTTCAGGTGTGGGCAAGCATTCCGACGGACTTATTTCCCTGATGAACATTCAGGCGGTTCTTGCGGAAAAGGAAGAACAGGCAAAGTAAGTGAGATTATGGTAACGGATATCCCGCCAAAAGCGGGGTATCCGTGTTGTGCTATGAACGAAACATTTTTTAGATGCGGTTTCAGCCGCATCTAAAGAGTACCACAGAGCGCTAGTGAAGTTTTGTGAAAGGAATCAGAATCTGCTGTAAGCAGATTCTAAAGAGGAGGAGAGAGAAGTGTCGCATCGATTGGAAGAGTTTTCCGATATTGAGTTTGACGTATTAAAAGAAATATCTAATATCGGCGCCGGCAATGCAACTACAGCCATTTCACAGATGATGGGGATCAAAATGAATATGGATGTGCCGGTTATCAAATTCCTTGAATTCAAGGAACTTGCCGAAAGCATCGGAGGAGCCGAGAATACTGTTGTAGGTATTCTTTTCGGCCTGGAAAGAGATATTGACGGCATGATGATGTTCGTCATGGACTGTGATTCCGCCAAGAGCGTTATCTCAGGCATTCTTCATGTTGAAGAGCCTGCGGACGCCGAGTTCTCGGAAATGGGTCTGTCCGTTCTCCAGGAAATGGGTAATATCATCGCAGGATCCTACCTGTCGGCGATATCGGCTCTCACAAATCTCTCAATTGCCCCGACTGTGCCCTACATGTCGATTGATATGGCTGGTGCGATCCTTTCTGTTCCGGCGATCGAGTATGGAAAAGTCAGCGATAAGGCTCTTCTGATCAGATCGGAATTCGGCGATGACACAATGACGGTTGACGGATATTTTATCCTTGTTCCCACCCTTGATGCTTTTGAAAAGATCTTTGCATCGCTCGGATTATCAACTCTTTAACAAGGACAGGAAAGCTAATGGGTAATATGATAAAAGTCGGCATGGCCGATCTTAATACTTGTAAGGCACCCGATGCCATAACCACATTGGGACTCGGGTCCTGTATAGGTGTTGTTCTGTATGATGCCAGAACCAAAGCATGCGGTATGGTGCATGTAATGCTTCCGGACAGTACACAGATCAAAACGCACGACAATCCTGCCAAGTTTGCCGATACCGGTATCAAGGAGCTGCTGGATTTATTGTCGAAGCAGGGTATCATGAAAAGTTCGCTTCAGGCAAAGATAGCCGGCGGAGCCCAGATGTTCGCATTCAATACCGGCAATGATCTTCTGAGAGTCGGTCAGAGAAACGCGGAGGCGGTCAGAAAGATCCTGAAGGACTACGGTATCAGGGTCGTGGCCGAGGATTGCGGTGAGAATTACGGTCGAACGATAGAGTTCTATCCGGAAACCTCAGAGCTCTACATCAAGGCGATCGGAAAGCCCCTTAAAATAATCTAAAAGGTTGGTATCCGAAGTGAAAGATAAACCTCTGGTTATAGTCATCACGCTTCTTGGAGGCGCGGTCTGCAGTGTGTGCTGTCTGCTTAACGGGGCCGGACTTCTTTGGACTTTGCTGATGACGCTGCTCTCTCTGATATTGTTCATGTTCATCGGAATGATCGTGAACAAGTTCGTCGGTGAAGTAGTCAGCGAAGTTAGAGAAGCTGATAGGGAAAAAGCACGAAAAGAGGAGGAAGAGCGCATTAAGAAGCTCGAACTCGAAGAAAAGAAAGCGGAGTGGGAAGCCGCTCATCCCGGTGTACCGTTCCCCGAAGACGGGGAAGGAGCAAAACCGGAGACACCCGAGGATGCTGCTGAAGCAGCGGAAACCGAAGGTGGCAACGACTTAGAAGAGGAGTTTAACTGATTATGGCAGTTGATAAAGAGAAATTGTGGAGTGAGTATTCCACGAAGAAAACTCCGGAACTGCGTGAACAGCTTATAATAGAATATGCACCGTTGGTCAAGCTTGTAGCCGGCAAGCTCAGCATGTATCTTGGATATAATGTGGAGTTTGACGACCTGGTAGGTTATGGTGTTTTCGGTCTGATCGACGCCATCGATAAATTTGATTACGGAAAAGGCGTCAAGTTTGAAACCTATGCCTCGCTTCGCATAAGAGGCGCGATCCTTGACCAGATCAGGAAAATGGACTGGATCCCGAGAACGGTCAGACAAAAGCAGAAGGAACTCGACGGAGCCTACCGCAGGATAGAGGAACGCACGGGACGTCCCGCAACGGACGAGCAGGTTGCCGAAGAGCTTGGTATCTCTGTCGATGAACTTGACGATCTTCAGAATGAGACAAAGATATCAAATATAATTTCGCTCGATGAATACATGGAGCAGGGAGACGTAAGGGTGGAACCGAGGGCTGACAAGGATTACATGCAGCCCGAAAAAGTTGTCGAGAAGGGTGAGCTGAAGCGCCTTTTGCTTGAAGTGCTCGAAACTCTGACCGACAAGGAGAAAAAAGTAATAACGCTGTATTACTACGAGGAACTGACACTCAAGGAGATAAGCCGTGTCCTTGAGGTCTCTGAATCGAGAGTATCTCAGCTTCATTCAAAGGCACTTATCAAGATGAAGCAGAGACTCGGCGGAAGTATGGAGATGTTTTTGGGGTAATGCAAACGGCAAGGGCCGTTTACTAAAAAATGCAGGGGTGAACAAATGAAGAACGGATATTTTAAACTTGACAAAAGACCGGACGGAACTTATCTGATCATATATCCTCCGGTAGAGATGGGGCAGTATTGTGACGGTAATGAGATCGTCGCTTATCTTGACGGTTTCAAAATGGATTATGAGAAATCCGCTGTTTACGAAACTCTGAAGCAGTGTACCGGAACGGAACCCGTTGAAGTCAGGCTTACGACCCTGCAGCTCGGATCTATAGATGAGATGCTTTCCGTCGATGCGGCGGACGGCATTACCGCTGTTGCCAGATTCTATCCTCCCGAAAAGGGCGGACACGAGATGAGCGTGGATGATATTATCCATTCGCTTGCAATCAAGGGCGTTAAGAGCGGAATCAACAAAGAGGAGATCGAGAAGTTCACCAAGGAGCGCAATTACTGCACATCCTATACGGTAGCCAACGCAACTCTGCCCGAAGAGGGGAGGGATGCGGTCATTGAATATCATTTCAATACGGATCTTTCCAGAAAGCCCAAGATGAATGAGGACGGTTCGGTTGACTTCCATCAGCTCGATACCGTAAGTCATATAGAAAAGGACATGGTCCTTGCCACGCTTACGCCTGCGATCCAGGGTAAGCCTGGTATCGATGTCAGGGGAATGCCTATCAAGCCCCGCAACGTCAATGTTAAATTCCTGCGTCAGGTCAAGCATGCTCATCTTTCGAGCAACGGCCTCGAACTTATCAGTGACGTTAACGGTCATGTAACGATCGTCGACGGACAGCTGTTCA
>CAJOQS010000017.1 GCA_905236925.1 uncultured Lachnospiraceae bacterium
AAAATAACCATCATCCCCGAGAGCGACGGTGTTTTTGATACTCGAATGGAAGCCGGAAACCTCGGTGATATAGTTGTGTTCGGTTCCACCGGCAACGACTATAAGCGAGCTGTCAAGAACGGCATGCTCCTGGACTGGAACAAATACGACCTGCTGAATAATCACGGTGCTTATATCCGTGACAACATGCCTATGGCATTGCAGGCCAACAGAAATCTTACTTCCACCATCACGGAAGGTGCGAGTGACACATTGTACGGTTTCGGACATTCCGTTGCTTCTTCAAGCGATTCCCACGAGCAGTTCTTTTATACATGGGATATCAGATGGGATCTGTACAAGAAGCTGGGCTATCCCGTAGTCAAGGATCTCGATGATCTTGTTACTATGTTCGAACAGATGAAGGAGCTTCAGCCCAAGGATGAGAACGGAAACCCCACTTATGCGGTTTCACTTTGGCCCGACTGGGACGGGAATATGGTAATGTACGTCAAAGCCTTTGCAACAGCATACTGGGGCTATGACGAGATGTGTCTTGGTGTTTATGACCCCGATACGGGAACCCTGCACGATGCACTTGAAGCGGACGGGCCTTATCTCAAATCCCTCAAGTTCTTCAATACGCTTTATCAGAAAGGGCTTCTGGATCCTAACTCCATGACGCAGACCTATTCCGAGATGATAGAAAAGCTTAAAGCAGGCGGACTGTTTTTCTCGATATTCAACTATGCCGGAAGCCTTCAGTTCAATACCGATGCGCATATGGAAGCGGGCCAGTACATGTATACTATGGTTCCCGAAAACGCGGTTCCCCTCTGCTATGGCATGAGCGTATACGGGGGAAACAGAGTCTGGACTATCGGCGCGAACACCGAGCATCCTGAGCTGTGCATGGATATTATCAACTATCTCTGCACTCCGGACGGATGCATGGAGTCTCTTTACGGACCCAAGGATGTAACCTGGTATTATGACGCGGAAGGACGCGCTTGTCTCACGGAACTGGGAGAGAAGTGCCAGAACGATAAGGATACTGTGCTTACCGAAACCGAGGCGGGGAAATATGCCGGAGGAACCTTCCATGACGGCGAGGCTCAGATAAACAATGGTACCTGGTCAAGTAACGAAATTAATCCGAACACCACCGGCGATCCCTATGACAAGACCTATTGGAGAAGCATTCTTATGAAGGTCAATTATGATATCCAGAAGGATTGGATGGATTACAACGGTGTATCGACGATCAGCGAGTACATGGAGAAGTTAAACTACAAGGTTGCTCCCGCCACTGAATATTCAGAGTCTGAACAGGACGATGATTTTGAACTGATCTGGAAACAGGTTACGACCTGTATCGTTGACTACAGCTGGAAGGCGATCTATGCTTCCTCCGACGGTGAATTCAACTATTACGTACAGCAGATGATAAATACCGCAAATGCCTATGGATACGAGCAGTGCAAGCAGTGGTCGATGGACGAGGCCGCTAGGAGACACGCTCTTGAAGAGGCTGTACGCGGTAAATGATCAATAATTGCATATACAATACTGACTGAGGGCCGCCGCACTTTCTTAGTGCGACAGCCCCTTGTATTTTACTCTGTCCTGTGGTTTTCTCTGTACTCCGCCGGACTTTCACCGGTGTACTTCCTGAATTTTTTGTGAAAGTAATCGACATTGCGGTAGCCAACCTTTTCTGCAATTTCGTAGACCTTCAATCCGCCTTCTGTGAGCATTGTCTTTGCATGATCGATGCGTATACGGTCGACGTAGGTGTTGAAGTTTTCGCCGACGGTCTTGCTGAATATTTTTCCGAGGTATGAGCTGTTATAGCCGAACAGCGAGGCTATCATCTCCAGCTTAAGGTTCGTGCTGTAATTGTGGTCGATGTAATAGATAACGTCATCGATGACGCTTTCTCTTGAGGAGTTGCCGAGGGCGTTCATGAGTTCCTCAAAACGGCGCGAAAAGTAGACGATCACCTCATAGAGATAGTGTCTGTCGTTGATAAAGGCTATGATATTTGAGTTTGAATCAAAGGGCAGACGCAGAGTGCTGTAGCGGTGAGTCATGGTATCCTTGATCCGGAGATACAGGTCGACAAGGAAGAGCTTGACCGCGGAGATGTCAGCGTCGACATGGTACAGGTATTCCTCGATCTCGTACAGAGACTCCGCCGCCTTGCGCCGGTTGAAGGTCTGAAGATAATCGATTATGGTGGCGGTATATGTTTCGATCCTTGAATTCTCGAGCGGATAGAGTGTATCGGCTGAGGAGGGCATATCGTCGTATCCGAGGACATGCTGTCCCTGAACACAGAAAAAGCGGCGGGAGAGCAGGGCTTCAAGCTGCATATATGCTCCGGGCAGTTCGGAAAGAGTACCCACGGTATCACTGTATGCAACGAAAAGCGAGTCGAGAGGACTTCCCTTCTCGGGATCCGATTCATAATGTGACAGAAAGCGCTTAAACAGATTGATCCCCTGATCGCCCATCAGCAGCAGAAGGTTATGATGCCTGTATTCGATATGGACGGACGAGGAGTTGGCGTTTCCGGCGGCGCTGAACAGCTCCGAAAAATGATAGGGAAGAGCCGAGTCGGAGGGATTGAAATTCTCGTATGCTATGAGCTGGTATTTATCGGCCGTAAGACCGAGATCGACGTTGGCAAGAACGGAAGCGTTGATGCTGCGGCTGAGAATGTCGGCCAGAACCTCTTTCTTTGAACGGCTCTGAATAAACAGATCACGTGATTCGATGGCGCTGATTTCCCTGACGGCGGCGAGAAGCTCCTCTTCATCGACGGGCTTGGTCAGATAATGCCGCACATTGTACTTCATCGCGGCCTGAGCATATTTGAAATCGGAATAACCGGAAAGAATGATAAAATGTCCGGAAAAGCCGGATTCGAAGAGCTGTCTGATCACTTCAATGCCGCTGAGTCCCGGCATGCGAATGTCCATGAGTACAAGGTCGGGTTTCAGGCGCAGAAGATCGGCGGCGGCATCGGTTCCGTTTCCGGATTCACCGCAAATCTCATATCCCAGTGAATCCCAGTCTAGAAGCAGTTTGATACCGTCGCGGATGGATTTCTCGTCATCGGCTATATACAGTGATCTCAGTTTGTTTTTCATGTCTCCGATTATAGCAAATGCGCTCCTTCAATGCAATTATGAGAGGCCCTAATATATCGGGGATTATTTCTTGAAAAAATAACTGTTTTGGGCTAATATTGATATAAGTGTTATTTAAGTTTCTTTCATGAAAGATTGTCTGACAGTTTATGTATACGAAGAATGTTTACGTCCTTGTTGACCTTATCGGAATAATAGATATGTTCTTTCTCTGCCTGGCCTTGAGAAGGGTCAGGTATCGCTATGCCTATATTCTGCGTAAAGCCTTCTGGTTCGGCATGATCGCGGTTTCTGCGAATATGCTGATCGCTTTGTCCACGGGTCCCCGATTTGCGGCCGCGGCGTACAGTCTGTATTTCATTTCGATCGACTGGATACTTGTATATCTGACAGGCTTCTGCCTTCATTACACCGACCATACGACTGCGGTCAGGCGCATGAAGCTTCCCGCGCTGATCCTGATGTCGCTGGATTCCATATCCATTCTGTGCAACTTTATATGGCATCATCACTTTACCATTTACGAAACGGAGTTCAAGGGTGCCATTTTCTACCAGACGGAGTTTAATTTCGCTTACTTTGCGCATCTTGCGATAGATTATATTGCCGTTGTAGTTACATTTGCGCTTATTCTGTACAGGGTCATCAAGAGCTATGACATTTACCGGCTGAAGTATATCATCATCTTCAGCGTTCTTGTGCTTGTAGTTGCGATGAACCTGATCTATATGGTCTTCGCGTTTATACTTGATGCATCGGTTATTTTCTATGCGGTGGCAGGAACGATTATTTACTTCTGCATTACCCAGCTGGTTCCGAAAAAGCTGATCACGGATTCAATCGGAAGGGCCGTCGACGACATGAACGAGGGTCTGATCCTGTTCGATGTGAGCAATCAGTATATCATCTCCAATGCTTTTTTCAGGGAGCGTTTCTATCCCGAGAAAGAGGAGTATACGATCGATTCCGAGCCGGTTTCATCAATGATAGCATCGCTCTGCGATGAGAATCAGCATTACGGCAAGGCAACCTATTTCAGAAACAATAAGAAAACAGGAAGCAACGAGTATTACCAGATCAGATACAGTATCTTAAATGACGCAAAGCAGAGGCCCATCGGTTCATATATCCTTGTCGAGGACGTCACCGAGGAAGTAATGTACATGCGTCAGCTCGACGACGCGAGAAAGGACGCCGATGCCGCAAGCCGCGCGAAGAGCACCTTCCTTGCCAACATGTCGCATGAGATAAGGACACCTCTGAACGCGGTGCTCGGAATGAACGAGATGATACTCCGCGAGGCCTCGAAGCCCGAACTGATCGGATATGCCGAGAATATAAGGTCATCCGGAAACGCGCTTCTGGCGCTGATAAACGATATTCTTGACTTCTCAAAGATCGAAGCGGGCAAGATGGATATAATCGAATCCAACTACGACCCGCACCAGCTCCTGCGTGACTGCTGCGCAAGATTCGAGAAAATGGCAGCGGACAAGAAGCTGTTCTTTGAGATCAAGTGCGATGAGAATGTTCCCTCCATGCTCGGGGGTGATATACAGCATATCAGTCAGATCGTCAGCAATCTTATTTCCAATGCGATCAAATATACCAAAACAGGCGGCGTGACCGTATCGTTCGAGACCTCGAAGGCGAACAATGACCAGCGCGTCAATATTTCGATCACCGTAAGCGACACGGGCATCGGTATTTCAAAGGATGATGTTCCGCTTCTGTTCAACGCTTTCGAGCGTGTAAACGAGAAGGAAAATGCGACGATACAGGGTACCGGACTGGGCCTTGCGATCACGAGGGATCTTATTACGCTGATGCACGGAACCATCGATGTCGAGAGCGAACCCGGCAAGGGAAGCAGCTTTATCGTAAGGTTCGATCAGAGGATCGTTAATCCCGCTCCGAGGGGTGTGTTCGAAAAGAATCCCGTGGAGAACAGGGTGATCTACAAGGAAGCCTTCAGAGCACCCGATGCGAAGATCCTCATCGTCGATGATGTTTCGGTCAATATTCTGGTTATTACCGAACTTCTGCGTAAAACAGAGGTTCAGATCGATAAGGCCTCCAGCGGAGACGAGGCTGTTGCCAAGTGCAATGAGAAGAAATACGATCTTATCCTGCTTGACCACAGAATGCCAAGAAAGGATGGAATCGAAACATTCAGGGAGATCTGCGCCGGCGGCATGAACACCGAAACACCTGTTATCATGCTTACCGCGAACGCCGAGAGCGGCGCGGGGGATGAGTATAAGAGCCTCGGCTTTGTAGATTATCTTACCAAGCCAGTCGACAGCAAGGAACTCGAGCGGTCACTCATCACATATCTTCCCGCAGAGAAGATCATCAAGTAGGATACCCGTAAACTAAGGAGAACCGCGGTTATGGACAAACTTTATATTGTTATTCCCGCATACAACGAAAAGGATAATATAATCAACACAGTCAACGACTGGTACGGAGTCGTTGAAAGGTGCGGCGAGGATTCGAGACTTGTCGTGATAAACGACGGAAGTACCGATGAGACCTACGATATCATCAGTGCGATGGCCGAGAAGAAGCCTCAGCTGATACCTCTCACCAAGATCAACGGCGGACACGGCTCGACAGTTATCTACGGTTATCGCTTTGCACTGAACAGGGGGGCCGACTGGATATTCCAGACCGACTCGGACGGACAGACCGATCCTGCCGAGTTTGAGGCTTTCTGGCAGCTCAGGAACGAGTATGATGCGGTCATAGGCAACAGAACGGTCAGGGGTGACGGTAAGTCACGGAAATTCGTCGAGAATGTCGTATGTCTTCTCCTTCGCATGGTCTTCGGAGTGAAGGTCAGGGATGCGAACGCGCCCTTCAGACTCATGAAGGCGGAGCTGGTGCGCAGGTATATCGACAGACTGCCTTCAAATTACAATCTTCCGAACATCATAATGACCACGTTTTTCGCGTATTATCATGAGAACATTGCTTTTAGGGAGATCAGCTTCAAACCGCGTCAGGGCGGCAAGAATTCCATTAATATCAAAAAGATCGTCAGGATCGGTATCAGGGCAATGAAGGATTTCAGGTCCTTTAAAAAAGAAATGTGAGCAACGGAGCAGCAGATGAACAAGAAAGACGCACTTGAAATCAGAAGAAGATTTACCAAGGAGACATCGATCGACCGGGTGGCCGGCTGTTATGTCGACTGCAATAAGAACATTGTCGTGAAATTCGCCGAGAGCTTCTATAATCTGGCGGAGGAAGAATTCTACAAATATCTCGAGATAGCAAAGAAGACCATGACAGGCAGCGTGGGCAACAATCTGCTTGAGCTTGATTTCCTTGCGGATGAAGCCGAGACAGGCGGAAAAAGGGAGTTCTTCTGGGAACTTAAGAAGAGCGGGCTTAAGGATG
>CAJOQS010000018.1 GCA_905236925.1 uncultured Lachnospiraceae bacterium
ATATAAATGTACCTTCCGGGCTGATCCACCGCGACACTGTTAAAACGGTAGCGGATGATCCTGCCGTTGGCGCCGGACTTGACAAAACTGTATCCTCCCGCGTTGTTTGAAATGATCGCTCCGTACTCCGGGGAACCGAGGTAGTTCGCCCATGCGCTGGGGGTATCAGGTCTGGTTATAACATATTCTCTTGCCTTCTCATCAAAAAAACCGTATTTCATAGCCATCTCCTTATTGTTATATTATGTTTTAATTTTTCTCGCACTGTTTTGTCAGGATTCCGTAGATATCCTGCGGGACATAAGCCTTGACGAGTATCCCGTCCTCGCGGTACTCCTCCGATAAAAGCTGGCCGGATCTGCGTATCTGCTGGATCACGCCGGCGCTGTCGTACCCTATCACTCCCTCAAAATATGTCTTCTGCTCGCGAAGGACTTCTTCTATGTTCTTCAGAAGCTCGTCAACGCCTTCTCCGGTCCTTGCGGATATCCTCACGCACCTGTCCGCGTTCAGATCCTTGATGTTTTCCCTGTCGGTCAGAAGGTCCTGCTTGTTGAAGGCCGCGATCACGGGCTTATCACGTACGCCCAGCTTTTCGAGCGTTCTGTACACAACGTGCATCTTCGTATCCGCATCCGGGTCGGAAGCATCTATCACATGAAGGATTATGTCGGCATACGCCGCCTCCTCGAGAGTCGATCTGAAGGCATCTATCAGATGATGCGGCAGTTTTCTGATAAAGCCAACCGTATCGGTCAGAAGGATCTCCTGTCCGCTTTCGAGCTTCAGATTCCTCGTTGTCGGATCAAGAGTCGCAAACAGCATATCCGCCTCAAGTATCCCCGCTCCGGTCAGATAGTTCAGGAGTGTCGATTTTCCGGCATTTGTATATCCCACTATCGATACCACCGGCATGTCGTTTCTGGTCCTGAGCGACCTCGTGACATCACGGGTCCTGTCAACCTCCTCCAGCTCCGCCTTCAGCTGTGATATCCTGTTCCTGATGAGCCTTCGGTCCACCTCAAGCTTCTTTTCACCTGGTCCTCTCATTCCGATTCCGTAGCTTACGCGTGACATCGAGCTTCTCGATCCGATAAGCCTTGAGGACCTGTATTTGAGCTGCGCGAGCTCAACCTGAAGCTTACCTTCATTTGACGAAGCGTGCTTCGCGAAGATATCAAGTATCAGCATCGTACGATCCATGATCTTCGCATCGAGCGCCTGCTCAAGATTCTTCATCTGCGCCGGTGACAGCTCGTCGTCGCACACGACGCCTGTGGCCTTCGTATCCGCTATCAAATCGGCAAGCTCTTCTATCTTTCCCTTACCTATATAAGTAGCGGCACTGAAATTCTCGCGGTTCTGCACGATCCTGCCGACCGTTTCGCCGCCGGCGGTCTCAACAAGCTCCGCAAGCTCGTCAAGCGACCTGTCCGTCATATCGTCATTGTCGAGAGACACCGCAACAAGAATTACCCGTTCCTGTTCGTGCCCCGTTTCGTATAGTTCACTCATTCAATCCCCCGGTCTTTTCCCCGGCACGTTCTTCGAGCCCTCTGCGCCGGTCTTTTCCGCTTACACTGTAATATTCCGCCTTTGCCTCATACATCCTTCCGTCAGCTATCTTGGCAAGTTCTGCAAGGCTCTTTCCGTCATGGGTCTCCCTGTCGGCATAGCCGCTTGAAAGCGAAAGTGTCCTCTTGTGCTTCTGTGACCACAATACCGTGGCCTCCTTGAACTTTTTGAGCAGTTCATCGGGACTTTTCCTTCCGAGCCTTATCATCGCAACAAATTCATCACCGCCGACCCGGTAGAGTTTTCCGAGTGCACCGAAGCATTCAGACATGCACTGGGCGGCGCCCACGATCAGTTCATCCCCCGCGATGTGCCCCAGGAGGTCATTGGTCTCCTTCAGGCCGTTAAGATCCACCGAAAAGTACGCGAAATCCAGAGGCTGTTCAATATTCTCCTGCATCCGCATATCCGTCTCGTAGGCTCTTCTGTTAAGGAAACCCGTCATAACGTCGATGTTGGCGTTCGTATGCTCCTCGATCACAAGCCTCTTCATATGACGCACGATAAGTCCTATAGCCAACACTGAGAGCATAAGATAGAAGAAGACCATGCACAGCGCCAGCGGAACACCTCTGTTGACCTCAGTCCTGTCCATCAGCACGGCGATAACATTGTCCTTATGCTCACACAGCGAGCAATAATAGCCTCTGTTATCGATCTGGGCCTTATAGGAATGGATCTCACCGTCGGAGATAGATACCTTATTCAGTCCCATTCCCTTGAGACTCCTGCCAAGATAACGGTTCTTCGTCGAAGCGACCAGCACTCCGGTTTCTTTATCTGCAACAGCTATATCGACTCCGTCGTATGTGGGGATACCCTCGATCAGCTCTGAAAGATCGTAGCTCTGGAGCTCCTCGATAAGCCTTCTGGGCTCGATCCCTATCTGAACGATACAGCGCCCGGTCTCGTTCCAGCATGCAGCATACATCATGGAGCGTCCCTCGGCGGTATTCGGCATGACATCCTGGCACATAGAGAGGCTTTTATCTGCGAGCATCGGTGAAAAATAGTTCAACTGCTCGCCGGAATCGAAGCTGTACCCGTAAAATGCCGGAATGGTTCCCCCGCAGATCACGCCCTTGTCGTCAAAGATATGTATCTCGTCGATCGACATCATCTTTGATATCTTGATCAGCTCCGCAAGGTCATTCTCAACTTCATCCATATTATCGATGATATACGCGACCGCTTTTGCCTTGGCTATATAGTTCTCCTTGAGCGAATCGATCAGCGACTGCTCTCTCTTCCGGTTTACCTCGAGATAGTTCTCGATCTGTACGATCAAAAGAGCGGAGGACCTGTATGCCTGAACCTGCTTTGACCGTATGAGCAGTAAACTGACGACCGCCATTATCAGGATAATGCTGGCCGCAACAGCAACGGATAAAAGTGTTTTCTTCTTTTTATGTATTTCGCCGGTCATAATATCACCTCCGGGGCGGTATCGATCTCAGAGCAGCATCGCTATAATTTTAATGCATAGCTCGTTTACTGGCAATAGCATTACTTGTTTTATTTCGCGGCAAAGTGCGGAAATCATGATCCTATTTTGTAAAAAAACAGGTTTACGTTCTGCCGGCCGTCGTATATCATGTAGCTGTAACAAAGAAAGAAACACCGCAATTACATATATGATACGGAGGTAGCAACATGAACGACAAGAAACTTTATAAGAGTGCAACCGACAAGAAGTTCGCAGGCGTTTGCGGCGGACTCGGTGAATACTTCAACGCAGATTCGACAGTGATCAGACTCGCATGGATCATCTTCTCACTGGTGGGAGGCTCAGGACTCCTCGCTTACATCATCGCGGCGATAATCATTCCCGATGCTCCCGAAAACCCCAATATGATGCAGTAAAACACCGCCGGCCGGCACATCAATGATGTGCCGGCCTTTTTTTTGTCTTTACGGGCATGGAGGTATTAGATACTTGACATATCGAATAATGATGTTATAATTTTTATGAACACGTTCATAAAAGAAAGGTGTCGGAATTCGCTATGCCCAAGGTATTGGAAAATCCCAGAGAACAGATACTGTCCGAAGCAAGAAAGCAGCTTTTCGAAGCGGGCTACTTAAAGACCACCATCCGGTCCGTCGCGCAGCGCTGCGGTTTCGGAACCGGAACCGTATACAATTACTTTGACTCGAAGGATACGCTGATCTCCGCTGTTCTTCTGGAAGACTGGCACAGGTATACGGCGAAGATGAAGGAACTCGACTCCTCCGACAGGATCGGTTTTCTCGAGGGCGTATCGAAGCTGCTCAGGGAGTTCTACGAGGGCTACATCTTCCTTTTCAACGACAACTACGCACAAGCCGCCTCGCGCGGCGTGTCGTCCGACAGGCACCTTCAGCTCAGGGCGGTTATCGCGGATATAATCCTTCCCGTATGCAGGGGAGTCGGCAGAATTGACGACGCTTTTCTTGCCGCGCATATCGCAGAAGCTCTTCTTGCCTGGACGGCAGAAGCCATTCCCTTCGAAAAGCAGAAAACAATTCTCAACAAGCTTATCGATCCTTCCTTATGAAAACCATGAAACGCCAGAAATACAGCGTTTCATCGATATAATCTATTAATATAATCACATTTAAACTTTTGGAGGATGCTATCATGAGCAGTTTCGAAAACCTGAGGATCGTAGACAATTTCTACCAGACATCGCTGTTCTTCCCCATGCCTACAGTAGTGATCAGCACTCTGTGCGAGGACGGCTCGACGAATCTGGGACCCTACTCTCTGATCCAGCCTTATTATGTTGCCGGCAAGGACTACTACGCTATGCTCCTTAATTGCCGCAATTCCTCAAACACGGCGCAGAATATCCTGAGAACAGGCAAATGTGCCGTCAATTTCATTCCCGACGATCCCAAGTACTTCAAGGAAGCCGTTAAGCTTTCCTGGCCCGGCGACAAGCCCGCCGAAAAGATGGCCAAATGCAATTTCAAACTCGAAAAGAGCCTTGTCGAGGAGCTGGATCCTTCCGACAGGCGCCCCATGGTAATGACGGACGCCATAGAGGTCCTTGAATGCACATGGATGCGTGAGCTTGACGGTGCCGCTTCGGATCAGCCCGGACAGCTCGAGGGCTATGAAGGCCCCTATCATGATTTCAACGGTATCACAAGCAAATTCGGTGCTCACTTTATCTTAAGGATC
>CAJOQS010000019.1 GCA_905236925.1 uncultured Lachnospiraceae bacterium
GAAATTATATATATAGATGAGATAAAAACCACTCTCCGGAATGTTGAAGCTATGGAGTCGCCGGTTCCCGTGCACCGCTCCCAGGCGATGTGCTATGCGTATATGTACGCATGTATGAACCGACAGGACCGGGAGGATAACGAGAGCGGCGGAGACAGCGACACTATCGGAATCCGTATGACCTACTGCAATCAGGAAACGGAAGAAATACGGTACTTTACGGAGGCGTTTTCGTTTTCAACGCTTGCGGACTGGTTTGAAAAGCTCAAGAACGAGTACGCGAAATGGGCGGCGTGGCAGGCCAAGTGGATCAGACTCCGCAACGCAACGATAGCGGAGGGTCATTTCCCCTTTGAGTACAGAAGCGGTCAGAAAAAGCTTGTGGGAAGCGTTTACAGAACGATAGGGGAGTCAAAGAGGCTGTTCATCGAGGCTCCTACAGGAGTCGGGAAAACGATCTCGACAGTGTTCCCTGCGGTCTGGTCTCTGGGCGAGGGACGGATCGAGAAAATCTTTTACGGAACAGCGAAAACGATAGTGAGGACTGTGGCGGAGGAGGCATTCTCGAGGCTGTCTGCGCAGGGCATGAAGCTGAAGTGCATTACAATAACGTCCAAGGAAAAGATGTGCGTTCTGGACAAGCCCGATTGCAATCCTGTCCTGTGTCCGAGAGCAAAGGGGCATTTTGACCGGGTAAATGACGCGGTCTACGACATGCTGAACTCGGAGGAACTGATAGACAGGGAGACAGTCGCGAAATATGCGGAGAAATACAGCGTCTGCCCCTATGAGATGAGTCTTGATGTGGCGACCTGGGCAGATGCCGTGATCTGTGATTATAATTACATTTTTGATCCGACCGTTCATTTCCGGCGTTTCTTTGATACAGCCGGAGGCGCAAAATACTGCTTTCTAATCGATGAAGCACATAACCTGCCTGAGCGTGCCCGTGAAATGTACAGCGCGCAGCTGGTGAAGGAGGATTTTCTCGCAGCAAGGGCACTGCTGGGGCTGAAAAAGTCCCCGACAACCGCATCCGCTGGCGGTGAGGACAGCGATGCGGGGCAGCTGACCATGAATGAGCTGAACAGCTTTGCGGCAGACTCCGGCGAAGCGCAGACAGGGCATAAAAGAAGCCGCACAAGGATAGCGGCCGATAAGGAAAGACTGGCTCTCACACTTGCTGCGTGCAACAAGGCGCTCCTTCCCATGAAAAGAGAAAGCGACGGCTTTGAGGTATGGGAGGATTGCGACCGCTTCGCGGCGACACTTGCGAGATTTGCCGGAGTGTATGAGGATGTTTCGCGCAGTCTGACTGCAGAGGAGAACGAAAAGATCAGGGAACTGTATTTTGAGGTTCGCCATTTCCTTGATATGTATGAGGGGATGGACAACGATTATACCATTTATACCGATTTTACGCCGGACAGCAAATTCTTTCTGCGGCTGCAATGCATGGAGCCGCGGAGAAATCTGGGAAATTACCTCGCTTATGCGAGGAGCAGCATCTTCTTTTCTGCGACTCTGCTTCCGGTCAGATACTATATGGATCAGATATCGGCGCATGAAGAGGATTACGCGGTCTATGCCGAGACACCGTTTGATCCTTCGAGGAGGCTTCTGATGGTCGGCAGTGATGTCAGCACGAAGTACACACGGAGGAATGAAGCGGAATACAGCCGCATTGCCGGGTACATCATCACATTTACACAGGCAAAAAAAGGGAACTACATGGTTTTCTTTCCTTCTTATAAAGTGATGGAGGATGTTCGTGAACTTGTGGGAGACCGCATCGAAGGTATAGTCATGCAGGGACGGTCCATGAGTGAGGTTGAGCGTGAGGAATTCCTGAGCGCGTTCTCTTCCTCAAAAGAGGCGGCATCCGCCGGATCCAGGATCGGGTTCTGTGTAATGGGCGGTATTTTTGCTGAGGGTATCGACCTTCAGGGCGACCGACTGATAGGAGTTATAGTGGTGGGAACCGGGCTGCCTATGGTGTGTAACGAACGCGAACTGTTCAGAGCATATTTTGACGAGAAGAATCACATGGGATTTGAGTACTCCTATCTGTACAGCGGCATGAACAAGGTCATGCAGGCAGCTGGCCGAGTGATACGTACGGCGGAGGATGTGGGAGCCATCCTGCTCCTCGATGAAAGGTTTACTACAAGGCAGTATCTGGAGCTGTTTCCCAGAGAGTGGGAGGACTGGAAGCGTGTAAATGTAAATACGGTCGGAGCGGAGCTGGACCGTTTCTGGAATTGTCATACAACTTGATATAAATATTTCTGCATGATATCATAAAAATATGAAAGGCGGCAGGAGAAGGCGCATGAAGTATTATTTTATTGTGAATCCCGGTTCGAGGACCGGTAAGGGAAAGGGGCTCTGGCAGAGCCTTGAGGAGAAGATAAAGGCCTCGGGAGTTGAATACGAGGTGTTTGCCACCGAGAAGGCAGGGGACGCCACGGAATATGCTGCGAAGATATGCGCGGAGCATCCCGAAATGAAGCGTATCGTCATGGTCGGTGGCGACGGAACGGCAAACGAAAGCATTAACGGACTGGAGAATTACTCGACATTCGAGCTTGGCTACGTGCCCACAGGCTCCAGCAACGACCTTGCCAGGGGACTCGGCATTTCCCAGGACAGTGAAGCGGAACTTGCCAGGGTCCTTGCACCGCATGAAGTAAAAAAGATGGACCACGGGATCGTCGAGTTTCTGGACAGCGACGATGCAAATCCTTCCGTTATAAAAAGGGACGGAAAGGATTACCGCAAGTTTGCGGTCGGCTCCGGGATAGGATATAACGCAGATATCTGCTACGAGGCGCTTACTTCACATCTGAAAAAGACCCTCAACAGGATCGGACTTGGAAAACTGATCTACTACCTGCTGGGTTTCAAACTGGTATTTACCAATAAGAGGTCATCTGCAACCGTACGGATAGACGGCAAAAAGGAACTTCAGATCAGCGAGCTTCTGTTTGCGGACGCCATGAATACGGTGTATGAGGGAGGCGGCATGCCGATGGGGCCCGGCGCGGACCCGAGTGACGGCAAGATGACTGTGTGCGTGGTACACGATATTTCCCGTTTTAGGCATCTGATGCTCATGGGCTCGATCCTCAAGGGAAATCATATCAAGCACAAGGGTGTCGAGCTTATCACCTGTGAACGCATGGAGATCGAAGCGGACCGTCCGCTCGTTGTCCATACCGACGGCGAATTTGCCGGCAAACACAGCCGTATCCGTTTCTCATGTCTTCCGGAGCAGGCAAGGATGCTTCTGTAAAGGGAGGCAGCTGCGCTGGTGGTGTGTATGGAATCAGATGCCTGCAAATCCCGCATCTGAAGAGGGCAATTGTTACAAAAGAATTACATGGCGTGTACATTGTGCACAAAACTATAATTGACGAACGCACATCATATTAGTAAAAGTGCTAATTGAAAATAAAAAGAGCAACGATTTATAATGTCAACCGTCATCTGCCGGACTAATCCGGAAGGTGGCGGTTGTTTTTGTCTGTTTAAGTGAGAAAGAGGGATTTTTATTTTACAAAAAGAAGAAATGAAGGTTCTTGTCTGGAGGGATCGGGAACCTGAAAAGAAAAACATTATACAGGACAGAGCTTCGAACGCTTTTGTCAACGTGATCCGCGGACATAAGAGGATGTTTGCTGCCGCACTGGCTGCCGTTCTGCTTATCTGCGCAGGTACGATAGCGGTAACCGTATCGGATAACGTACAGGCAGGGGCTCTGAATGAAGATGCAGCTGAGGTTTCCGAGACGGAGATTGCGGTTGAAGCTTATCTTGCAGAGGAACAAAGCGGGACGGCAGAGACTTATGCGGACCTCGATATGAGCGATGTGCTCTATGCTGCGGACGGAGAGCCGGTTGACGATATCAGAAGCCCCAGACTTCTGTCTGACGGAGAAGAGGACGACTGGTATGAAGACCGTGAATCCGGTGATAACACCGATAATGATTCAGGTAAGGTGTCAGAGTCACGGACAGATGACTCAAAGAGCACTGTGACGGCAGATACGAATACGCTTGTACCGGAGATCGAAAGCAATAACGAAACCGGAAAGGAAGAGGATCTTACTGCCAGCACCAATGAAGCTATGATGCTCGATCTGACTCCGGAGGAGATCACGATACTCGAGAAAATAGTCGAGGCTGAAGCAACGGATGAGGATGTTTACGGCAGGATGCTGGTTGCGAATGTGGTAATAAACCGCGTCAACTCACGCTATTTCCCCAATGATGTTAAAAGCGTCGTATTTCAGAAAATATCAGGATCGATCCAGTTCTCGCCCGTTGAGGACGGACGGTACTATTCGGTGCCCGTGACCGAGGAAACCAAGGAGGCGGTCCGCCGCGTACTTGCCGGAGAAGATTACTCCGAAGGAGCACTGTATTTCTTTGAGCGCGCGCGTACAACAAGCAAGAAGGCGTCATGGTTCGAGAAGAATCTGAAGTATCTGATGAAGTACGGATGCCATGAGTTTTACACGGAATACGCAAGATGACGTGCAGAATGAGAAAGAAATTGGGAGTCATACAAAAGAAAAAAACTATGCAAGAGGGCGGTTGCAGACTGCCCTCTTGTAGTGTATATTAGGAAAAAACAGATCGCTACCACGAAAGGAGCGCCTCACATGCTCTACCACAGCACACGAAACAATAAACTCACGGCAACGGCCTCGGAAGCTATACTGCGCGGGATCGCGCCCGACGGAGGTCTTTACGTTCCGGAGAACATACCCCGACTTGACAAAAGCTTCACGCGACTGGCGAAGCTTGACTATCCGCACCTTGCGTACGAAGTCATGAAGCTGTTCATAGACGATTTCACACCGATGGAGCTGAAGAAGGCCATATCATCGGCTTACAACGACGTGAACTTTGACCACAGCGACATCACATGCCTTGTGGAAGCGGACGACGCTTACTATCTCGAACTGTTCCACGGAAGGACCATCGCATTTAAGGACATGGCGCTGTCTATCCTGCCGTATCTGATGAAGACCGCCGCGAAGAAAAACAAGGTAAACGAGGAGATCGTGATCCTCACCGCCACATCCGGCGACACAGGCAAGGCTGCACTTGCGGGATTCGACTCGGTTCCCGGCACAAGCATTGTTGTATTCTATCCTAAGGACGGAGTAAGCCCGGTACAGGAGCGCCAGATGGTCACCCAGGCCGGCGAGAATACCCATGTTATCGGTATCCGAGGCAACTTTGACGATGCCCAGCGTGAAGTGAAGCGGGCATTCACGGATGAAGCTCTTAACAGACGCATGAACGGGGCGGGCTATCGATTCAGCTCCGCAAATTCGATAAACATCGGACGCCTTGTGCCTCAGATCGTATATTATGTTTATGCCTATACACGTTTGATGCCCAAGGAGATCAATTTCGTGGTTCCTACCGGAAACTTCGGAAATATCCTTGCTGCATACTACGCGTACCGCATGGGAGTGCCGGTGCATAAGCTCATATGCGCTTCGAACGAAAACAAGGTCTTGTATGATTTCTTCGAGACCGGCGTATATGACCGCAACCGCGACTTCATACTTACCAGCTCGCCGAGCATGGATATTCTGATATCAAGCAATCTTGAGCGTCTTGTTGCTGAGCTTGCCGGCGACAAGACCGGCAAGCTGATGGAGCAGCTGGCGAAAACCGGCCGTTACGAGCTTCCGGACAATGCGAAAAAGGCAGAAGCTCTCAAATTATTCAAGGGCGAGTTTGCCACCGAGGACGAAATGTCCGCCAGGATAAAAGAACTGTACGAGAAGGAGGGCTATATCCTCGATCCGCATACCGCCGTTGCATCGGCAGCATATGAGAAGTACAGAAAGCAGACCGGCGACGAGACCATGACGGTCATCGCATCGACCGCAAGCCCCTACAAGTTCACACGTGCAGTACTCGGTGCCATCGACCACGGCAAATATTCGAAGAAGAAGGATGCCGAACTGTTCAAGGATCTGGAAAAACTCTCCGGCGTTCCCATCCCCCGTGCAATCGAGGATATAATGAAAGCCCCTGTAAAGCATAAGGAAGTATGCGGGAAGGATGAAATAATAGAAGCGATAGAGAAGATATATCTGTAAAACGATAAATTGTCAGAAAATACCAAAAGTTTACAATTGATTATTGACAATATTAAGTAATGGTGTTATGATGAATTCAGTACCGAAGGAGGTACGTTGGTTTCCTTGCCAAGCGAAACGGGAACTTTATCAGATGGGAACCCTACCATATAAAATAAATGGGAACTTTATCAGATGGGAACCCTACCATATAAAATAAATGGGAACTTTACAAGATGGGAGCCCCACCGGCAAAAAAGGAATATGCGAGCTGCCTCGTTATGAGGTGGCTCGTTTTGTTTGGAATTAAGAAATGGAGGATATAATTATTGCGGGAACTTAACTTTTACTATCTAGATTTGAAGTATATTAGAACACTTTCTTCGGTGGACGATAATGTTATGTCGATATCACCGCAAAGAGGAAAGCAAAACAGACCGTTTCTTGGAGTGGTGATATTGGTAAACGGAGCAAGTTATTGCATTCCGTTGACTTCACCGAAAGATAAATTTGTCGAGAAAAAGAGTCAGGTTGACTTTATTAAGATCTTTGACTGCACGTCCAGAGAAAACGGATTGCAGAAAATGATCGGCGTGTTGAATATAAATAATATGATTCCTGTTACGGATAAAGTTATTAAGGAAGTTGATTTGAGGGATCATAAAGGAGACATTATAGCAATAAAACGGCACAAAGAGCTAATGCGAAAGCAATTGACATGGTGCCGTAAAAATGTAAAAGTGATTGAGAACAGAGCTAACAAAGTATATGACTTGGTTGTAAATCATCCGGACAAGAATCGAAACCTTGTAAGAAGGTCCTCCGATTTTAAAAAGCTCGAAAGCCTCTTATCTAACTACCATTGATTGAATCACCTCTCGAAAATCTTTGAAAAGAATTAAAAAATCCAAAAAAACCACCAACATGACATATTTTTACCATAAAGGACGCCGATAATACCGGCAGAGTCAAGCGCCCCGAGGCAGGGGGGAGGCACGGCCAGGTGTCACATCCTAAAAACAATTGGCAGTGTACCGGTCTGTATCGGGAAGGACGGTTTGACTTGCAAGCATCTCAAACGGGCACGAATACTACCCGAAATCCCCAAAGGCCTTGACCCCTTGAAAGGTCTTGACCTTTCAAAGATGAAAGGTTATAATCGGATTCGTATGAGATGAGTTATGCGTGTATGCGGCGCATGACACCTTTTCAACCATTTATTTTCTTTTAAGGAGGAACAAGAATGAAGAAGTTTTTCAAAGCTCTCGCTCTTGTACTTGCCCTTGCACTCGTAGTAGGTGTTCTTCCTACTGCTGAGGCACAGGCAGCAAAGACCCATAATGTTGTTAAGGCCAAGACCTTATTCATCGGCGGGTCGACAGGAACGAAGGCTAACAGCACCAAGGTGTGCACCACCAAGGAGTCAGTTACACTCCGTTATCTTGCTGGATACACCAAGGCAGACGCTAAGGGCCACACCTTCACAGCAGAAGTTACCGAAGGTAAGAGCTATGTTTCCGTTAGCGGAGGCAAGGTTAAGGCTCTTGCAGCTGGCTTAGGCAAGACTGCTACTCTTAAGATCTCTGTTGATGGTAAGGAAGCTGGAACCACAACAATTAAGGTTCTTAAGAACGCTACTCAGGACAGCCTTACAATCGTAACCTACATCGCTAATCCCGATGCAGACGAGGCTAAGACAGTTCCTTACATTGTAAATCCTGACAACCAGGCTAACGGTCTTCCTGCAGAGTTCATTGCAGGTGTTCAGTACCTGTTCAAGGTTCCTCAGGGCGGCAAGGATACCGACTTTAGACGTCTCTATATCGATGACCTTGAGCTTGCTGAGAACTACTATGAGGGCACCAACACCGTTCCCAACAAGAGAAACTTCCTTAAGAAGTTCGCTGTTGAGGCTGCCGGAAGCAAGGCTAAGATTCAGATCCGCGCTTACCAGAGCGATAAGTACAACGGAAACAGCACCGAGCCTAAGACTTGGAACGTACCCGTTGTTGTTAAGCTTATCACTGCTGCAGAGCAGACCGCTTACAACAAGTTCGCAGTTACCTTCGATACCAAGGAGCATGCTGCACAGGCAGTTAAGAGCTCCAACGAGTATCTTACCACCGGCGTTAAGCCCGTAACCGATAAGGATTTCGTTATCGAGCTCTTCAGCGATCCCGCTGACGTAGCACAGAGAAAGAACGTTTACATGGCAGGCTTCGAAGTAAGCGGCACTAACGACAAGGTTGTTAACTGCACAGTATTCGGAGATCTTGACCAGAAGGCTAAGTACGAGGTTGCTTACGGTGAAGAGACTCAGGAATTCACTACTGTTGAGTGGTTCCCTACCGCTATCCGTCTCTACTACACCTACGCTCCCGCTGACACCAAGAAGCTTTCCGAGGGTGGAATCGCTACTCTTCACAAGAGCTGTGTTGCTATCAACGAGAACGGCAACGATGTTGACCTTACCGAGAAGGTTGCTGATTACATCAACTGGTACTACGATGTAGCAGCTGTTGAGAACCCTGCAAACGAAGGTTCTTACAACCTTGACGGCTCCGACGGATCCGTTTACTTCAGCGCAGCTGATAAGTGGGCTCTCGTTGATGTAGAGTTCGTTTACAACAACGGAACCAAGTCAAATGACATCAAGAACAGAGTTAAGGCTTCTTCTACTTATGATGTAAGCTATGCTCTCAAGTATTACTGGACAGTTCCTTACGATACTCAGGCAGAGACCAAGACAAGCACCAAGGCTGATATCTATTCCAATACTTCACAGCCGCTTTATGTTTCACTCGTTGATTCTTACGGCACCGTACATTACAACGTACAGGACGACGAGGATGTAACCTTCGAGTCTGCTAACGAGGACAGCCTTACTGTTGATGCTAACGGTCTCCTTGAGGCTGGTAACAAGAACTACGACAGAGTTACAAACATCTACGTTAAGTACCTTGGCAAGCGTGTTGGAACCATTCCTGTACAGGTTTACAAGACTCCTCACCTTGCAGCTCTTAAGGTAGCTCGTGCAAGCAC
>CAJOQS010000020.1 GCA_905236925.1 uncultured Lachnospiraceae bacterium
ACGCTTGGCTACAAGCCTCATCCGATTGAGCTGGATAACTACTTCGTCAACAGAGAGGATACTCCCAAGGACGAGAACGGCAACTACAATTTCGAGTGCCTGGGAGCGATTGATGTCGAGGGCTTCAATGATGACATGACAAGGCTTCTTGCCGGTGAAGAGGTTTCCATGAGAACCTTCAACTTCAAGACCGGTAAGCGCGAGTACAAGGGCAACACCTTAAAGCTCGGTCCCGAGGACATTCTTGTTCTTGAAGGCATCCACGGCCTTAACGACAAGCTCAGCTATACTCTTCCCAAGGAGAGTAAATACAAGGTCTACATCAGCGCTCTTACTCAGCTCAATATCGATGAGCACAACAGAATGCCTACGACCGACGGACGTCTTATCAGAAGAATGGTCCGAGACGCGCGTACAAGAGGCACGATCGCTCAGAAGACTATCGCGATGTGGCCTTCCGTAAGACGCGGTGAGGAGGAGAATATATTCCCGTTCCAGGAGGGCGCGGACTATATGTTCAATTCCGCACTCGTATACGAGCTGGCTGTTCTGAAGCAGTTTGCGGAGCCGCTTCTCTTCGGTATCCCTGAGGATTGCGAGGAATATGTCGAGGCTAAGAGACTGCTGAAGTTCCTCGACTATTTCCAGGGCATCTCCAGCGAGATGATACCTCATAACTCGATTGTTCGTGAATTTATCGGCGGAAGCGTATTCCCGGTATAAAGAAGCGTTCAATGATCTGATCAAGTTTTGCCACGTAGACGATCGCGCGGTCCAGAAAAGGGGATCGTGAGGAAAGTCCGGGCTTCACAGGGCAGGGTGCCGGATAACGTCCGGTGGGGGAAACCCTAAGGAAAGTGCAACAGAAATGATACCGCTTTTCTTGCAGTTGCGCTTGCGCAACTGCTGGGGAAGTAAGGGTGGAATGGCGGTGTAAGAGACCACCGACGGTCCGGTAACGGGTCCGTGCTGTGCAAACCCCACTCGAAGCAAAACCAAACAGGAGGCTATGCGGCGGCCCGTCGCGTCTCCGGGTAGGTTGCGTTCCGCCGTTGAAAGGCAGCGGAGGAGCTGTCCGGTAACGGGCAGTCAAGAAAGATGATCGTTTAGTACAGAACCCGGCTTATTGCGTGGCGTACATTTTAAACGTAACGCGGTGCTCATGATTATGTGAGCGCCGCGTTTTTTGTCGGTGAGGAAGCGGTTCTTTTTGCCTCTTCGGGCCTGCGTGGATCAAATCGTCTTGTATATCAGACGGATATGATCATATTGTCGGATAACACGTCTTCAAGCGCTCCCGGTATATTTTTACAATAGTAATGGGAGGTAGGCTATGGCATATACGGGGGATTACAGGTACAGGCTGATGGAGATCATCGGAATGCAGGACGAATCGATGAACAACCTCAGTCTGACGATCAACAGAGGTCACAGCTTTCTGAGTGACGTCATTAATCGCAGGCAGAACATGCGCGTGGATGATCTGGAAAAACTTTGCAAGGCGATAAAAATCGATCTGCAGTACTTCTTCGAAAAACCCGTTGATGGTGATACACGTTGTTCGCAAACGTATATCGAGCTGATATACGAGGCAAAAAAATGCGACGAGGTACTGCTGAAAAGTGTTCTCGATATGATCAAGAGAAACAATCATCTGATGGGAAAATAGAATGCCATGTCCCTCTTAGAATGCAAATCAAGGGGGTTATAGGAGTTGGAAGAAGCAGATATCAAGCGGTTTGTGAGGGAAAGCGCCGCGGACATCCTTTACAGGATATCTCAGGATTACGGGGAACTCGTGATCAATACGCTGAACAAGGCGTTTGACAGGAACTATTCGCCGGACGGAGAACTGATCATTCTTTCCGGTCATTCCTTTTCGGTTGAGGCGGATGAAAAAAGAGTCTACGAATGCAGGCTGACCGATACGGTTCCCTCCGGGATAGCCCTTTGTCTGGTTGAAAGAGAATCCGGCGGGACGGACGAAGCCAGGGCAAGACTGATATTCGACGAACTTGTGATAGATATGGGGAGAGTCGCGCTTATAAGGCCCAGGGACGGAAGGCCGGTCTCTGAAAAAGCGAGGTGCATCATAGACACCCCGGGCGGCTCGGTAAAGTTCGCGATCCCGCATGTCAGGATAGCCTACAAAAACCGCGAGATAATGGAAAAGCTTTCGAGCTGGGTAAGCTCCGAATAATAGGGATAATATCTTCACGCGTGCTGCGGCAGGTTTGGATCGCCTGCCGCCTTTTTATGCTTGAAAAAAAAGCGAATGTGTGTACAATGATATCTGAGAACAGTTGATCAGTCTTAATCTTTGATCATGTCTTGAGAATCTTACCGGTTGTTCCCTATTAAACTATTAACCATATTTGTGCCGTATAGGCGGCATTTCAGAGGAGGATCTATGAATATTGACGATATGTCTTTGCAGGAGTTGAAGGCCCTTGCAAAGGAGCTTGGCATGAAAGGTTTTTCTGCAATGAAGAAGCAGGAGCTTGCCGAGGCCGTTTCGAAGAAGCAGGAGGAAGCGAAGGCGGCGGCACCTGCGCCCAAGAAGCCTGCTGCAGCCAAATCTGCCGAGGCACCTGCGAAGCCTGCTGCAGCTAAAGCCACTGAGGCACCTGCGAAGCCCGCTGCGGCTAAAGCCACTGAGGCACATGCAAAGCCTGCTGCGGCAAGACCCGCTCAGGTACCCGAAAGACCCGCTCAGGCCGTAACGGATGAAGTACCCCGCAGGCCCATGGCTGAGAGGCCTGCCGCAGTCAGAAGGGAAGCACCTCCCGCTGCCGGCGAAGCCGCTCCACAGCGCAGCTATGACCCGGCCGGATCAGCAGGCTACAGAAGACCTGCGGACGGACGCTCACCGGAGAACAGAATGCCTGAAAACAGGATGCAGGATAACAGGGTTCGTCAGACCGGAAACAGCTTTGACGGAAGACCCGTTCAGAACAGACCGTATACCGCGAGGGATTCGGCTCCGGCTGCGGTCAGCGGCAGGATCGTTTCGACCGGAAGGATCACAAGTGAGGAGCGTGAAGCTCTCGATCCTTCGATCTCACCGGATATCGAACAGCTTGACAGCGGCGAGACCAAAACCGGTATCCTTGAGGTTGTTGACAGCGGATACGGATTCATCAGATGCGACAATTTCCTTCCGGGCGAGAATGATGTATATGTATCACCCGCTCAGATCAGGAAGTTCAATCTTAAGACCGGCGATATCATCGTCGGCAATACAAAGATCAAAACACCTACCGAGAAGTTCAGCGCTCTCCTGTATATCAAGACGATAAACGGCTTCCACCCTTCCGAAGCCCAGAAGAGGTTCAGGTTTGAGGACATGACTCCCATTTTCCCTCACTCCAGACTTCATCTGGAAACACCCGGATGTACTCCGGCGATGAGGATCGTGGATCTGCTCTCACCTATCGGCAAGGGACAGAGAGGCATGATCGTATCCCAGCCCAAGGCCGGCAAAACAACTCTGCTCAAGCAGATAGCCTCGGCATGGAAGACCAACTATCCCGATCTTCATCTCATCATACTTCTGATCGACGAGCGTCCCGAGGAAGTAACGGATATGAAGGAATCGATACAGGGACCGAACGTCGAGGTCATTTATTCGACCTTTGACGAGCTGCCCGAGAACCACAAGCGTGTTTCAGAGATGGTCATCGAGCGCGCAAAGCGTCTTGTCGAGCATAAGAAGGATGTCGTGGTGCTTCTGGACAGCATTACCCGTCTGGCGCGTGCGTACAACCTTACGGTTACCGCGAGCGGCCGTACTCTTTCGGGCGGACTTGATCCCGCTGCGCTTCATATGCCCAAGAAGTTTTTCGGCGCGGCAAGGTGTATGCGTGAAGGCGGCAGCCTGACCATTCTTGCCACGGCACTTGTTGAAACGGGAAGCCGTATGGATGACGTTGTATTCGAGGAATTCAAGGGAACCGGCAACATGGAGCTTGTACTCGACAGAAACCTGTCAGAGCGCCGCATCTTCCCCGCGATCGATCTGCCCAAGTCCGGTACCAGACGCGAGGATCTGCTGCTTACTCCCGATG
>CAJOQS010000021.1 GCA_905236925.1 uncultured Lachnospiraceae bacterium
ACCTTCTTGTCAAGGCCTTCGGAGGAGAAGCGGTCGATTTCATCGGCGGTCCCTACTGGGCCAAGATGTTCGTGATGTGCTTTTACACCATCTGGATAGTGCTTCCCTTCAAGATCCTGATCCTGACCAGCGCCCTTGCTTCCGTGAACGAGACCTATTACAAGGCGGCACGGGTCGACGGTACAAGACCCTTTAATATCTTTACCCGCGTTACGCTTCCGATGATCGCGCCGATGATCTTCTATCTTGTTATCACAGGCTTTATAGGTGCTTTCAAGGCCTATAGCGACGAGGTCGCGCTTTTCGGTACCGACCTGAACGCTGCGGGAATGAACACCATCGTCGGATATGTATACGACATGCTTTACGGAAACAGCGGCGGTTATCCTTCCTTTGCTTCCGCAGCAGCGATCATACTGTTTGCGATCGTATTTACGATAACCTGCATAAACCTGCTCCTCAGCAAGAAGAGCACGGTTTTCTGATGGTCCGGCATATTATACTGCTAAGCCCGTACACAACGATAAAAGGTTCGAGGATATGAATAATCAAACTGATTATGAATGGATAGAAAAAACCGCCAAACGGCGGAAAGCCGTTAAGAATGCGGTCATCTACATTTTTCTTTCAATATGGGGACTGATGGTCCTGTTCCCTTTCTACTGGATGATCCTTTCCAGTATCAAAAGCTACAGCGCGTACAGCTCCGAATACATACCGAAGTTCTTCACTTTAAGCCCCACCATGCAGAACTATGCGGAGGCTTTTACTGCTGTGCCGCTCGGCAGATATTTCCTGAATACGCTGTTCTTTACCCTCGCGACGACAGCTCTTATGATGGTCGTTATCATACTTGCGGCCTTTGCCTTTTCACGTCTGGCATTCAGGGGAAAGAACCTTGTCTTTGCTCTGTTCCTGTCCCTCATGATGATCCCTAACGAGCTGGTCATCATAACAAACTATGTTACGATCACCGACCTGGGACTCCGCAATTCCTTCACGGGCCTTATCCTGCCTTCGATCACTTCGGTTTTCTACATATACCTGCTGAAGGAGAACTTCGAGGCGATCCCGGAGGAGCTTTACAAGGCCGCGAAGGTTGACGGAACCTCGGATCTTAAATATCTTCTCCGCGTCATGATCCCCATCTCCCAGCCCACGCTCGTGACGATCATCATACTGAAGGTCATCGAATGCTGGAATTCCTATGTGTGGCCGCGCCTGATAACCGACGATGCGCATTACTTCCTGGTATCGAACGGAATACAGGAGATCCGCGAAAACGGCTTTGGACGTGAAAATATCCCTGCGATGATGGCCGCGGTCGTTGTTATATCCGTTCCTCTCATCGTTCTGTTCCTTGTGTTCAGGAAGAAGATCATGGCAGGCGTTTCAAGGGGAGGTACAAAGGGATGAGAAAGAAATATACGGCGCTCTGCTTTGTCCTCCTGCTCACCTGTGTCACTGTGCTTACCGGCTGTCACGGCAGGAGAAACCTCGACAAATTCGTGATCCCCGAAGGCTTCGATACCTCGCGTGACTACGAGATCACCTTCTGGGCGAAGAATGATACAAACAAGGCACAGACCGATATCTACGCCAAAGCTATTTCCGAGTTTGAGGCACTTTATCCGAACATCCATGTGAATATCCGTTTGTATACCGATTACGGAAGGATCTACAACGATGTTATAACCAATATTTCGACAAACACCACGCCGAATGTGTGCATAACCTACCCGGACCATATCGCGACGTATCTGACCGGAGTTAATACTGTCGTGCCGCTCGACGAGCTCTTTGTAAATGCAAAATACGGGCTTGCGGGCAGTGAGATACGCTTTGACGCGCCCTCCACGGACGAGATCGTGCCGAAGTTCCTTGAAGAATGCCGGATTGGGGACAGTCATTACGCAATCCCCTACATGCGCTCTACCGAGGCCTGCTATATCAACAAAACCTACGTTGAAGCGCTGGGCTACAAGGTTCCGGATGAGCTGACATGGGATTTTGTATGGGAGGTTTCGGATGCCGCAACAGCTAAAAACGCCGACGGAACCTTTGCGGTGAACGGTCAGAATGTAATG
>CAJOQS010000022.1 GCA_905236925.1 uncultured Lachnospiraceae bacterium
CACCGAGGAAGATGCAGAACGGAATTGCCAGCTTGTCGGCATATCCTATCTTTGCCTTGAACTTCTTCTGCTCAAGATAAACCTGATTGCGGATGCCTTCTTTTCTGAGCTCTGCAGATATCTCGACCGCCCTTCCCATATCCTCGGTCATCGGGATGATGAGCACATCTGCGGGCGTTGCCAGCTTCCTGTTAAGATATCCGGACTCGTTCAGAATGAAGAACAGACGCGTAAGTCCTATCGAGATTCCGACGCCCGGAAGCTTCTTCGTGGTGTAGTATTCCGCGAGGTTGTCGTAGCGGCCGCCCGAGCAGACACTTCCTATTTCGGGATGCCTGGTAATGGTGGTCTCGTATACCGTTCCGGTATAGTAATCAAGGCCTCTCGCTATAGTCAGATCGATGCTCAGGTACCTGTCGGGAACTCCGAAATCAGCTATATATCTGACTACCTGCTCCAGCTCGGTCACGCCCTCCCTGAGAACGGCGTCCTTCGCATCCTCAGAGGTGTCATCCGAGAGCATACCCTTGAGCTTCTCAATGACCTCGGCCTTGGAGCCCTTAAAGGTCAGAAGCGCCAGCAGCTCGTCCGCCGCAGAGGCCTCAACACCCAGCTCGACGAGTTCCGCCTTGACGTTGTCGAAACCGATCTTGTCGAATTTATCGATGATCCTCAGTACCTCCGCCGGGTCAGCCTTGAGCTCGTACCTTGCGAACAGGCCGTTCAGGACCTTTCTGTTGTTGATCCTGATCGTGAAATCGTCAATTCCGAGCGAGGTAAATGTATTGTAGATGATGCTCGGTATCTCGGCATCGTTTACTATCGAGAGGGAACCGTCACCGATAATATCGATGTCAGCCTGATAGAACTCCCTGAACCTGCCCTTCTGAGCCCTCTCGCCGCGATAGACCTTGCCTATCTGGTAGCGCTTGAAGGGGAAGATCAGCTCGCCCTGATTCTTCGCGACGTATTTCGCGAGCGGAACGGTCAGGTCGAACCTCATGGTAAGATCCGTGTCGCCCTTCTCAAATCTGTATATCTGCTTTTCGGTCTCTCCTCCGGCCTTGGCCAGAAGGATCTCGCTGTACTCCAGCACCGGAGTGTCAAGCGGGAAAAAGCCGTATGACGCGTATGTTTTCTCCAGCCTGATCCTTACCTGCTCGAACAGTATCTGATCGTCAGGCGAAAGCTCCATGAAGCCGGAAAGTGTACGGGGTTGTACGATGTTAGCCATATAAACCTCCTCCTTCTATTTTACAATTTATAAAGTCATCTCGTGAGCAAAGTGCACTCGCCTATTACGCGAAAAACAAAGCCCCTTCCAAAGATCGCTCTTTGGAAGGGACGAATATTCAATATCCGCGGTTCCACCCTTCTTGGTAAAAACCCACTCATTTAAAGACTGTAACGTAGTCAACGGACCTGTTTGCAGGCCACTCGGGGGTGGTCTTCATGAAACTCCGGCCGGCTCGCTCGCACCATGCGCGAACCTCTCTGTGGACCTCGGAAACACTACTCTTCCCGTCATCGTGTTGGCATTATTCTAGCACTTTTTGTCCTTCTGTCAAGGACATTTTCCTATTTATCGGCAATCCCTTTCGTTTGTCCTTCCATGCAGGACAAATGTCCGTGCGCGCCGTATTATAGGGTTTTCAGACAAGGTGCGCGCGTATGTCAGCAGGATCCATATTGCTCAGAAGGATCGGAGGAATATCGAGAACTGTCTTGCAGCCCGAAACACCGTCCCTGTTCATCCTGTATGCGGCTCTTGCGAACGCAACAAGCACCTGGGTCGTAAACTCCGGATTCGAGTCAAGCTTCAGGCTGTACTCGATGGTATGCCTGTTCTCGTTGTCCCAGCCCGATGATCCGGTGCGGATCACCGATCCGCCGTGAGGCAGGCCCGCATGATCGCGCTTGAGCTCCTCCATGCTGATGAAATGTACCGTTGTATCGTAATCGGCGAAGTAGTTGGGCATGGTCTTGATCTCGTTCTCGATCCTGTTAAGATCAGCGCCCTCCTCCGCAACAACAAAGCATTCGCGTGTGTGCTTCTGTCTCGTGGTAAGCTCGGGATCTGATCCGCTCCTTACCGCTTCAAGCGCAGCGGGAACCGGTATCGTGTACTGTCTGGCGTCTGCTACGCCCTTGATCCTTCTGATAGCATCCGAATGACCCTGGCTGACTCCCTTGCCCCAGAAGGTATAATCCTTGCCGTCTGGAAGGATTACATTGCCGTAGAGACGTGCGATAGAGAACATTCCGGGATCCCATCCGCAGGAGATGATGCCTATATGTCCGGCCGCCTTCGCCGCCTTGTCAACATTCTCGAAATGCTCGGGTATCCTTGCGTGAGTATCAAAGCTGTCAACCACATTGTAATACTTCACCGCTTCGGGTGTCTGTCCGGGAAGATCGGTAGCACTTCCGCCGCAGAGGATGAGCACATCTATCTCGTCCCTGTGAGCAGCAAGCTCGTCCGCGCTGTAAACAGTCACGCCTTCGGTCCTTACCTTCACGCTTGCGGGATCCCTGCGTGTAAAGACCGCAACCAGCTTCATGTCACTGTTATGACGGACCGCGCACTCAATGCCCCGTCCGAGGTTACCGTAGCCAAGTATTCCTAATCTGATCATTGCGCCCCTCCTTGTTGCGTCAGCTTTATTCCTTACCGCCTTCTTCGTCGTCGAGCAGATCGGTATATGTTACCGCAAGGCCGCCCTCGGAAGTTTCACGATAGTTCTTTCCCATATCCCGTCCCGTATTATACATTGTTTTAACAACCATGTCGAATGAAATCTTACGCGAATCACTTAAGAAATTCGAAAGTCTTACAGCATCTATCGCGCGCATCGCGGCGACCGCGTTTCTTTCTATGCAGGGTATCTGAACCAGCCCCCCGATCGGGTCGCAGGTCAGTCCGAGATGATGCTCCATCGCTATCTCGGCGGCATATTCTATCTGATCCATGGTCATGCCGTATGCTTCTGCAGCAGCGGCGGCCGCCATAGAACATGCCGAGCCGACCTCTGCCTGACATCCGCATTCCGCGCCGCTTATCGAGGCGTTATGCTTGATCAGATTGCCGACAATTCCGCCCGTTGCCAGAGCGTGAAGTATCTGCCTGTCGGAGAAATCCTTTCTTTCCTGAATGAAACGGAGTACCGCGGGTACAATTCCGCAGGATCCGCAAGTCGGAGCGGTAACGATCTCTCCGAGACTGGCGTTCTGCTCACTCACCGCGAAGGCGTATGAACAGACCACCCTGTTCTCGCGGGTTGCGGAGGATTCGTCCATGTGATTGTGTCCGTAGAGGGTCTTGGCCTTTCTCTGGAGTCCGAGGCCGCCC
>CAJOQS010000023.1 GCA_905236925.1 uncultured Lachnospiraceae bacterium
CAAACAGAGCATCTACCGCTTCCGCATGGCCAAGCCCGAGCTTTTCATGAACCGTTTTTTGGAGTACCGGAGCGGAGAACGAAAAGGGCGTGTGATATCGCTCGGAAGGAATTTCAGAAGCCGTCCCGAGGTGCTGGACAGTGCCAACGATGTTTTCTATTCTGTCATGCGCAGGGAGATCGGCGGCATAGATTATGACGATGAAGCTGCGCTCGTATGCGGGCAGAGAGAGCTTGCGGGCGGACAGATGGAGGCCCTTGAGGAAAATAAGACCGAGCTGATGGTTATCCCGCCTTCGGATGATGCCGAGGGCAGCAAAAAGGCGATGGAAACGGAGGCCGCGATCGCGGCATCGCGGGTCAGAAGGCTTGTTGAGAGCGGATATATCATAGCGCCCGGCACCGACAGGGAGCATCCGGTCGGATACGGTGACATCGTCGTTCTCTTAAGAACCGGAAAAAACTGGGGCGAATGCTATCAGGACGCATTCGAGGCCGAGGGGATACCCGCGTATTATGCCGCGGGAGGAGGATTCCTCGGCTCCTATGAGATCACCGCGATGATCAATTACCTCAGGATACTGGACAATCCGGTTCAGGATATCCCGCTCGCATCGGTGCTGAAATCGGCGCTTGTCGGGATGAGCGCGGACGATCTGGTAGGGATAAGGATATTCGGCGGCTTGGAAGTCCCTCTCTGGAGCTGCCTTAAGAAGTATTCAGAGGAAGGTCCCGAAGGTGAGCTTAAGGAAAAGCTCCGTGGTTTCCTTGAGAGATACACCGGAATAAGGAGCATGAACCTGAGCCGCGATATAGCGAAGGTGATCGCTGCGATATATGACAGAACGGGCTTTGAACTGTACTGCACCGCGCTCCCCGGAGGGGAGAGAAGGGCGGCGAACCTCGAACTCCTTATGAATTATGCCGAGCAGTACGAGGCAGGCAGTTTTTCGGGACTTTTCAGCTTTGTAAGATACATAGAGCAGGTAATGGATTCCGATCAGGACCTCGAGGCAGCGGCTGCGGCAGAAGCGGGTGGTTCGGTGCGCATCATGACGATCCACGGTTCAAAGGGACTCGAATTCCCGGTTGTCATCATGGGCGGACTCGGAAGGAAGCTCATGGACCTTGACAGCAACAGGCCCGTCATCATCAGCTCGGATTACGGGATAGGGGCAAAATGCACGGATCTCGCAAAAAGGGTCAGGACCGATACATTTAAAAGAAAGCTTATCAGAAAGCGCCAGGACCTCGATTACCGCGGCGAGGAGCTGCGGCTCCTGTATGTTGCGATGACACGCGCGATGCAGAAGCTGATAATGATAGGTGCGCCCGGCAGGCAGCAGTATAAGCCCGATAAATGGGAAAAACAGGCAGGCTCGGGACATGATGTCTTCCCGCCTTCCTATATAGAAGGTGCAGGCTGCATCCTCGACCTTGTATGCCCCGTTGCGATGAAGAAAACAGAGCATTTTGCGATGCTCTCCCCTGAGCAGCCCGCGGAGGAAGGAGCAGAAGCAGCGGCTGCAGAAGGATACGACGCTGCGGCTGTGAATGAAGAAAAGGAAAGCAGAAAGCAGAGCTTCCTGAATGTGGCTGATCCCGGACAGTCGGAATTAAAGGAGCTTCTTGACTATACATATATATACGGCGGTCACGAGATGCTTCCCGTAAAGCTTTCTGTCTCCGATATCAAGCATGCGGAGATGGAGGAAGCCGGCAAGGTCGCTGCCGCGCCGTGGGTCGGAGGACCGGTTTCGGGCGGTGCGGAGCGCGGAACGCTGTATCACCTTGTAATGCAGTTCATACCCTTCGATCTCGGCGCAGGAACAGGCAGGGAACAGGCGGTGTCCGATTTCCTTGATTCGATGGAAAAAGATGCTATAATTGACAGTAAACAGCGGAAAATGCTGAAACCGGCCGATTTTGCGCGATTCCTCGAAACAGATCTCGCGGCGAGGATGGCAAAGGCGGACATGGGCGGACATCTGCGCAGGGAGCAGCCGTTTGTGCTCGGTAGAAGGGCATGTGACATTGATCCCGTAAAGTACGCGGGCGTTGAGGACATTATCCCGGTACAGGGCATAATCGACTGCATGTTCAGCGAGAACGGAAGATACGTGATCCTTGACTATAAAACGGATCATGTGGACAGGTCGAACGGAGCGGAGGTTCTTATCGCGCGCTACAGGGCGCAGCTGCAGAACTATGCGGAGGCGGTCTCACGCATTACCGGGATCCCTGCCGACGAGAAGCTGATATATTCGTTTGCCCTCGGCAGTGTGATAAGTCTGTAAAACAGGAGTAAAGAATGGATCAATATACAGGATTTGCCAGAGTCTATGACATGTTCATGGATAACGTGCCGTATGACGAATGGACGGCCTATCTGGACAAGCTCTTGAAGAAATACGGAGTAAAACCGGGACCGAATACCGAGGTGCCGCTCATATGCGAGCTGGGGTGCGGAACCGGAAGCATCACGCGAAGGCTCCGCGACAGGGGCTACGACATGATCGGCATCGATTCCTCGGATGAAATGCTTGACGAGGCGCGCAAAAAGGAGAAGCACGGCGACGAGAGCATCCTTTATCTGTGCCAGGATATGCGGGAATTTGAGTTGTACGGCACGGTAGCGGCGGTCGTGAGCCTTTGCGATTCACTCAACTATATCACGGAAGCCGATGACCTTCTGAAGGTATTCGAGCTGGCCGAGAATTATCTCGATCCGGGAGGGCTTCTGATATTTGATATGAATACGCCCTATTATTACAGCAGGGTGCTCGGCGAGAGCACGATCTGCGAAAACCGCGACGAGGGCAGCTTCATATGGGAGAATTCCTATGATCCCGAAAGTCATATCAATGAGTTCGATATGACCATATACTACAGCGACCGGGATACGGACAGGTATATCAGGTGCGAGGAAACCCATTATCAGCGCGCGTATTCACAGGCCGAGGTCAGAAAGCTGCTGAAAAAAGCGGGTCTGGAGGTCCTTGATGTTTTTGAGGCGGGGACAATGAAGGTGCCCGGAAAGAATTCACAGAGGATTTATTTTATAGCAAGGAACGCCAAGCAGGGTCCGGCGGAGGAAGGCACCGGGAAAGTGCAAAAAAAGAAACAGAGAAATGCAGGACGGAGATAAAATGGAATACAGGGATTATATCGTAAGAGCCACAGCCGAGAACGACAACATCAGGATATTTGCGATGACTTCAAGAGAACTGGTGGAGGAGGCAAGAGTAAGGCATGCCACGAGCAATGTCGTAACGGCCGGACTCGGAAGGCTGCTTACCGCGGGAGCACTGATGGGCAGCATGCTCAAAAACGAAACCGACGTGCTCACGCTTCAGATCGAAGGCTCGGGTCCCGTTGGGGGACTTACGGTCACGGCAGGTCTTGAGAAGGAAGAAAACGGCGACGATGCAGTATGTGTAAAGGGCTACGCGAAGAACCCGAACGTTGAACTGCCGCTCAATTCCGCAGGCAAGCTCGATGCCGGCGGAGCTGTCGGAGCCGGAATACTTACGGTCATCAAGGACATGGGCCTTAAAGAGCCGTTCTCGGGACAGACGGAGCTCGTATCGGGGGAGATCGCGGAAGATCTTACTTATTATTTTGTAAGCTCTGAGCAGGTGCCCTCATCCGTTGCGCTGGGTGTTCTGGTGGAGCCGCAGGGAACCGTGATGTACGCGGGAGGCTTTATCATTCAGCTTCTTCCCTTCGCTTCCGAGGAGAGCATCACGAGGCTTGAAGAAAGACTGAAGACGATGCCGTCCGTAACAACTCTTCTTTCATCCGGAAAGAATCCGGAGGAGATCATAGAAGAACTGTTCGCGGACATGGACCTCAAGATCACGGACCGCATACCTGCTTTCTTCCGCTGCAACTGCAGCCGGGAGCGCGTGAGAAAGGCCGTGATGAGCATTGACGAAAAGGATATACGCGACATGATCGGCGACGGAAAGCCCATAGAAGTCAACTGTCACTTCTGCGGACAGTCATATTCTTTTGATGTAAATGACCTCAAGAAAATACTTGCCGAAAAAACAAAAAAATAGAAGTTTCTTTTCTTTTTATGAATTTGATTATAAAACTTGACAGATAACAAATTCTGGTTTATAGTTAGAAGCAGATTACGAAGGAATAGGAGATTATACGTATGGCAAAACGAGTACTCGTATGTGACGATGCGGCATTCATGCGCATGATGATCAAAGATATCCTTACCAAGAACGGTTATGAAGTTGCTGGTGAGGCAGAAAACGGTGCTATTGCGGTTGCAAAGTACGCGGAGACGAAGCCCGATCTTGTCATGCTTGATATTACCATGCCCGAGATGGACGGTATCCAGGCATTGAAGAAGATTAAGGAAAGCGATCCCGGAGCAGTTGCCATCATGTGCTCTGCAATGGGTCAGCAGGCGATGGTTATCGAATCCATCCAGTCCGGAGCTAAGGACTTTATTGTTAAGCCTTTCCAGGCAGACCGTGTTATCGAGGCAATCAAGAAGGTCATCGGTTGATCGGTTTTATTTGTCGGTTATAGCCGCAGGTTGCGGTAGGGTTATGGCCTGCTCATAATTGTGAGTAGGCCTTTTCTTTAGGTAATTGGGAGTCTCAATGGCGGAGAACGACAGCTATGAAGTAAAATTCAAGGCGGATGACTACAATCCGTCAGCTATCCTCAAACAGCTTGGTAGCGATATCCGAAGCTCTGTTAGCAGCATCTTCGGCGCGACCGAGCTTATTTCGCATGAGATCATCAACGACAATATCCAGCACAGTCTGAACGACATCAAGGCGGCTGCATCTGCGGCGCTTCACACAAGTGAAGCCATCTTCGATCTGTTAAAACTCCTGAACGACGATTATGAAATAGCTGAAGAAGAATACTGCTTCGAGGACATTATCCTTGCGGTCAGAAAGATACTGGAGCAGGGAGCCTCGAAGAAGAGCATACAGGTGGAGATCGACGTTGACCCGAATATACCTTATAAAATGTTCGGCGACGCGGAGAAGATCATCTCCATCCTCACGAATGTGGTGGACGGAGCCATAAGGGCCACCCCGGAAGGCAAGAAGATTACTCTTGCTGTATCCGGTGAGAACGGAATGGAGGGCAGGGTCATCCTGCGATTCGATGTTCTCGATTCGGGTCCCGGCGCTCTCGACAGCAGGATCGCGGCTGCGGTCATAGAAAAGGGACGGAGGACTGATTCCGACCCGGCTGCCGATTTTGTGGCAATGGCACTGTACACGAACAGCCGCATAGCCGCGAAGATGGGCGGAAAGATAAAGGTGAAGGCGGTTCCGAACAAGGGCTGCGTATTCACGCTTATGGTAAACCAGGGCAAGGTCGGCGGAGAAACACTGGCCGACAGGTACGCCATGGAAATGGAAGGAAACGACAGAGAGGTCCCGTTCCTTGTCAAGGACGCGAGAGTGCTTGTTGTTGCGTACAACCTCGGACGTGCGGCACAGGTCAGGAAAAAACTCTCTGCATACGCGATACAGGCGGATATTTCCGACAGCGTAAAGGAAAGCTGCAGTCTGGTCGACAGGATCGGATACGATCTGGTACTTGTCGATATCCATAAGACAAGCTCGGAGGGCGATGACGCCTACGAGAAGATACATGAGGCGGCGGACGAATCCGGAGCTGCGCAGGAAGCGCATACCAAGGTGGTATATATCCCCGAGGGCAAGAAGGATACCCAGAATCCCGAGCTCGAGAAGCTGCCTTCATACAGTGACATTGAAGCTATTCTTGAGGCGAATATCCCGAAGGAGAAGCTTGCGGTATTCGAGCTCTGCGATTATGACGACGAGGCTCTTGAACGGCTTGAAAACCTGGGACTGAACGTTCGAAGCGCGCTTGCCAATTTCTCCGGAAAAGAGGAGGAATACAAGGGCGTCCTGATCACCACCTGCCGGAGCAGCGATACCAAGGCACTGATGCTCAACCACTATCTGGAGCAGCATGATTACAAGAACTACATCATCACGATGCATGGAATACTCGGCGTAGCCCAGGTGATAGGTGCCGACAATCTCGCTCAGCGGGCAAGGGAACTTGAGAATGCCGCCAAGCAGGGTCTGCGTCAGCTTCTCGAGGAAAAAACCGAGAGCTTCGCTGCGGAATTTGACGGGTTGTTAACCTCGATACGCAGTGCTATAATTACGCAGGAGAGGGACATAAACAAGGGAATGATCGAGAAGGAGGACCTTACCCTGATCATCCGCGAGCTTTGCGAATACCTGAACGATTACAGGGTCAACGAAGCCGAAATGCTGTTTTATTCCCTGTCCCAGTTCTCGTTCGGCAATGACAGGGTCATGGAGCTGATCCACGAAGCGGAGGAGGAGATGATCTCCTACAACTACAACGAGGTCAGCAACATACTTGAGGAAGTATTATCGCTGTTGAACCGGATATAAATGAAGCACACAGGAGGATAGTGGCGATGCCCGTACAGAAGAAGAAACCTGCAGCTAAGCAGGACAATAAGAAAAAAGACCAGAAGAATGCATGGCTGAAGTATTCCCAGACCGACCTCAAGGCAGTTGAAAAGCTTGCCGGCGAGTACAGGGACTTTATCTCAACCTGCAAGACCGAAAGGGAATGCGTTCACGAGATAGTTCGTCAGGCGCGCACTCTCGGCTTTAAGGATATTGAATCAGTTAAGAAGGTAAAGGCCGGCGACAGGCTCTACGCAGTAAACAAGGACAAGGCGATCGTGCTTTTCGTAGCAGGCACGCAGTCTCTTGAAAAGGGCATGAGGATACTCGGCGCGCATATCGACTCCCCCAGGATCGATGTGAAGCAGAACCCTCTGTATGAGGACAAGGAGCTTGCCCTTCTCGATACACATTATTACGGCGGCATCAAGAAGTACCAGTGGGTTACCATCCCGCTTGCGATCCACGGCGTGGTATGCAAGAAGGACGGAACAGTACTCAACATCGTTATCGGTGAGGACGACAAGGATCCCGTAGTAGGCATCTCGGATCTTCTTATCCATCTTTCACAGGATCAGCTGAAGAAGGACGGCGCGAAGGTCATCGAGGGCGAGGATCTTAACGTTCTGGTAGGCAGCATCCCGTTGAAGGACGAGGACAAGGAAGCTGTCAAGGCCAACATTCTGAAGCTTATCAAGGATAAGTACAAGTTCGAGGAGGAGGATTTCCTCTCGGCAGAGCTCGAGCTCGTTCCCGCGGGACGCGCAAGGGAATTCGGACTCGACAGGAGCATGATCTACGGCTACGGACAGGATGACAGGATCTGCGCATTTACATCCGCGAAGGCCATTTTCAACATCACAAAGACTGACAGGACCGCAGCCTGCATCCTTGTTGACAAGGAGGAGATAGGCAGCGTCGGAGCTACGGGCATGACCTCTGTATTCTTCGAGAACGTCGTTGCCGAGCTCATGGACAAGATGGGCGACTACAGCGAGCTTAAGGTTCGCAGGGCCCTTGCTAATTCGCATATGCTCTCATCGGACGTAAGCGCAGCCTTCGATCCCAACTTCCCTTCGGTTATGGAGCTGAAGAATGCCGCATTCCTCGGACACGGAATGTCATTCAACAAGTTCACCGGCTCACGCGGAAAGAGCGGATCCAACGACGCGAATCCAGAGTTCATCGCAAGGATACGTGCGATCCTCGACAAGAACAAGGTATCATATCAGTTCTGCGAGCTGGGCAAGGTTGATCAGGGCGGCGGAGGAACCATCGCCTACATCATGGCCAAGTACAACATGGAAGTTATCGACAGCGGCGTAGCTCTTCACAACATGCACGCACCGTGGGAGCTTTCCAGCAAGGCTGATATCTATGAAGCGGAGCGTGGTTACGAAGCGTTCCTCAAGGAAATCTGAGTTTGATCGGTCATCTTTTCGGGGAGCCAATGCGGCTCCCCGTTATTTTTCGCGGAAAGGAGCGGAGGCGGGATGCTTAATAAGAAATACTTATGTATTCCATTGATATTAGTAATGACAATGCTCGTCGCGGCTCTTTTTTCGGGATGCGGCAGGACTTCCGCGGACGGACAGATCGCGGTCACACGCTCGGAGGACGAGCTGAGGGCTTCCTTTTTCGCTTTTGATACATATATGACGATCAGCGTTAGGACCTCCGACGGCGGAAGCGGGTCGATCAGCAGAAAGAAGCTGAAGGAGATAGCAGGGGAAGCGGCAAGGCTTGAGAAGCTTTTCAGCGCAACGGACCCGGAGGCCGAAATTTACAGGATCAATGCAGGGGAGCTTGATTTAAGGGATGCTTCGCCCGAGATAAAGGAGCTGCTTGCGTTTTCCGCCGACATGTATGAAAGGACCGGCGGGGCGCTCGATATCACGGCATATCCTCTCGTGAAGGCATGGGGGTTTACCACGGGGGAAAACAGAATACCCGACGAGGCAGAGATACGGCGCCTGCTTGAACGTGTCGGCGGAAGGCTCGTAAAGGACGAAGCGGACGGATCATTAATTTTGAGCGGAGAAGGAACCGAGATCGATCTCGGAGCCGTGGCCAAGGGGTATCTGAGCAACAGATTGGCGGAGCTGCTCAGGAATGCCGGAGTTGAGCACGCGCTGCTCGATCTGGGCGGCAATATAGTCACGATAGGGACAAAACCCGACGGAAGCGAGTGGAAGGTCGGGATCAGGAACCCCGAGGATGCCTTTGGGATCGATGCATCAAACAGCACGGTGAATCCGATGATCGGCTATGTATCGGTGCATGACAGTGCGGTGGTCACCTCGGGCGGCTATGAGAGATGCTTTGCCGACGATGAAGGCAATGTCTACTGGCACATAATCGATCCGTCAACGGGTTACCCGGCGCGGTCGGGAGTAATCTCGGCAACCGTTGTGGGTGAGGATGCCCTGCTGTGCGACGCGCTTTCAACGGCTCTTTTCGTCATGGGCGAGGAACGGGCGCGGGAATACTACGCGGCAAACGGCGGATTTGAATACATCCTTGTGCTTGAAAACGGTGAGATCGCGGCTTCGGAAGGCATCGGGGATTCAATAACATATATGAAATAAAAAAACCGGAACCGGGGTCTTATAACTCTCGTCTAATGTGCGAGAACGGAAGATAAGGTCGACTTTTACCCCGGCTTCGTATAAAATGGAATGCGGTAAGGAAGGCATGGAAGTTAAGGTAAGGGTGGACCTGAATTATGAATGAAGAAAACCGAGATCAAGGCTATAGGATCGAAGATCTTATGCGGCAGTACGGCAATGATGTACTGCGAACGGCTTATTCCTATGTGAAGGACAGGGACGCGGCGGAGGACCTTTTTCAGGAGGTCTTTATCAAGGCGCACTACAACATGGATAAGTTCCGCGGGGACTGCTCGATCAAAAGCTGGCTGATACGCATAACGATCAACGTCTGCAAGGATTATCTGAAAAGTGCGTATCAGAAGCGCGTGGTTCCGATGATGGAGTTCGAGGAGGACGCCATTGTTTCGGACAATGATTATGAAGAAGTCGAGAACGCAGACCGCAACGCCCAGATAAGGCGTGCGGTGGAATCACTTCCCGAGAACTACAGGGAAGTAGTGGTCAGCGTGTATTTTAATGAGCAGAGCGTGGCGGAGACTGCGAAGGCCCTAAATGTTGCCGAAGGAACAGTTAAAAGCCGCCTCTCGCGTGCACGCGACATGCTGAAAAATAAACTGGAAGGGAGGATCTGACCATGGAAAACAACAGTGATCTTGAAAAGGTTATACATGACGGCCTGGACGCTTCATGGGAAGACCTCGGTATTTCCGTGAGCGAAGACCTGATCGCCAGAACCATGAAGGCGATCGAAGAACGCCGCGACGGGGATAACAGCCTCCCGGAGGGTATGAATGAGGAAAAGGCGGACGCGGATAAAAAAGCGCGGATCATTAAAATATCAGGCTTCGTTAAATACGCGGCCGGTATCGCCGCTGCCCTTCTTGTGGGCCTCGTGATCGGCGTGGGTGCTGCAAGGAACGGGATGTTTGTCAGGAAATCAGCCGACTCGGCAATGTCTTACAATATGGCTGCGGCTCCCGAGTCTAACTATAATTCCACTGAGACTTCCACTGAGACGGTATCCGATATGGCAACAGAAGAGGGAATACCCGGCGAGGATAACGAAGACTCCGCAATGGATTTTTATTACGGGGAAGGGGACATGCTTGAGGATTCAAAACTCAGGTCTGCGATGTCCATAGACACAAACGGCATTGCCGGCGACACCGTTGCGGAAGCCGCTGAGACCGGCAGGACCTTTTACGGGTATGCGTATCCCGACAGGAACTATTATCTGATCGAGGATCAGGAGCTTGAAGGTCTGATCACGGAATACCTCAAGACTGTGGATAAAAATCTGGTTTCAAGTGTCAGCGGATTTGCGAACTATACCGGCAGCGACGAGGAAAAAACACTGCTGAAGCTGAGCATGTGGAACCACGATGAGCAGAGCTTTATGCTCAGTGATTATGTCATCTGTGAGAACAAGCTTTATCACACCTACGGAAATGCGTTTTCCTCCAGCTTTACGGATTACAACACGGAAGAATACAGCCTGGCGGACGGAGCCGCGGTCGCGGAGCAGATCCTTGAAATCATCAGAATATACTGATGGCGGGGATTAAACAGTAAAAGGAAGAATACGAAATGTCAGAAAAGCTCAGGATAACCTATTTATCCGACAAGATAGAAAAACTGCGTTACATCGACGGCAAGTCCGACTGGATCGACCTTCGCGCCGCCGAGCACGTTGTGATGAAAAAAGGGGAATACAGGCTCATCAACCTCGGAGTCAGCATCAGCCTGCCGGACGGCTATGAGGCTGTCGTGGTCCCCAGAAGCTCAACCTACAAGAATTTCGGACTTATCCAGGCCAACAGCTGCGGCGTGATCGATGAATGCTACGGCAAATACAGCAGCGATGATGTATGGTATGTGCCCATGATAGCCATGCGGGACACCGAGGTCAACATCAACGACAGGATATGCCAGTTCAGGATACAGAAGCATCAGCCCCGGATCGAATTCGAGGAGGTCGAGGCGGGAGAACTTAGCGGCCCCGCACGCGGCGGATTCGGTGTGACCGGAATCAATTAAAAATCAGCTTGCATTTGCTAACCGATTGTAGTATACAGAATACAACAATCGGTTAGTTGTTTGTCAGAGGTGGGATCATAATGGAATCACTGCGGGAATTATATAAAATCGGGCACGGACCTTCGAGTTCACATACAATGGGGCCTGCAAAGGCCTCAAAACTGTTTTTGAAGGAATTTCCGGGCGCGGACGAATACAAGGTCTATCTGTACGGATCCCTTGCAAAAACGGGAAAAGGACATATGACGGATGTCATAATCAAGAAGGAATTCGAAGGCCATGACATCGAGATCATATTCGACCCGCTTAAAAGGGGACTTCCGCACGCCAACACAATGGAGATGTTCGCCTACAGGGAGGGCGAGCAGATAGGCTACTGGCGCGTGTACAGTGTCGGCGGCGGCGAGATACACGTGGAAGGCAAGGGAAGCATCAAGCCTCCCGAGATTTACAAGCTCAACACCTTTGCCGAGATAAGGCAGTACTGCTACGACAAGGACATAAGGATCTGGCAGTATGTGCAGGAGGTTGAAGGACCCGAGATATGGGATTATCTCGAAGAGGTCTGGACGACCATGCGAAGGGCGATAACCGAGGGCCTCAGGGCCGAAGGCG
>CAJOQS010000024.1 GCA_905236925.1 uncultured Lachnospiraceae bacterium
CGGTATAAGGCGAAAGAGAATAGATTCCCGGAAGGTCCACGACCTCCGTATCTGCGTAGCCCCTGATCGTGCCGCTCTTGCGATCCACGGTCACGCCGGGGAAATTGCCCACGTGCTGGTTCGCGCCGGTCAGTCCGTTAAAAAGTGTGGTCTTGCCGCTGTTCTGATTGCCCGCGAGTGCAAATGTCAGCACAGTTCCTTCTGGAAGCGGATTCTCGGTAGATGTATCGTGGTAGATACCATCCTCACCGAAGCCGGGGTGCTCTGTCCGCGTGTTCGTAGGAGAGCCGCCGCACTCCTCCTTTTTCTTCCGACACTCTGCCTTCTTTCGTCCCGGCATTCGTTCCAAGGAGAAGCTTCCGCCCTTCGCACCTTCATTCCCTGAACCGGCAGGCTTCTTTCCTTCCACGGGCTCAATGGTGATCTTCTCCGCATCGGCAAGCCTCAGCGTCAGCTCATAGCCGTGTATCCGCAGCTCCATCGGATCGCCCATCGGAGCCAGCTTTATAAGCGTCACCTCCGCCTTGGGGATTACGCCCATATCAAGAAAATGCTGGCGAAGCGCTCCTTCTCCGCCAACCCCTGTGATAACGGCCGTCTGACCGGTCTTCAGCTCATTAAGTGTCATTTCATTTACGTCCTTCTTTAACAGTTTTTTATAAAAGCTTTATATCGTCTTCATTTACAAATCCGCCGCATCAAAATATAATGCAGTAAAATCGGATCTGTAAAGGAGTTTTTTCATGAATAATCTATCTCTCGGAAGGAAATGCATCAGTGCCGTTCTAAAAGCAGTGGTCTTTCTGTCTGCCCTCATCGGTACTCTGATCAGTGCCGGTGCCGGAAGAAATACCTTCATGGGCGGCAGCACAGTGTTCATGTTCTTTACGATACAGTCAAACATCCTGATCGCGCTGATCTGCCTCATCGGATGCTTCCTGATGTTCGGCAGGAAACCCCTCGGAAAGGTCTGGCCCGTGATCAAGCTTGTCGGAACGGTTTCGATAACCCTGACAGGCATGATCTACGCTTTCGTTCTCGCGCCCACCTTCACAGCGGGTTCATGGAGCATTTCGAGCATTCTGACACATGCGGTCGTTCCCGTTGCATCCATACTGGATTTCTTTGTTGTAAGCCCCGCCTTTAAGATCAGACCCCGGAACACCTTCTGGGTAATTCTTCCTCCGCTTTTTTACGCGATCTACGCAGGCATCGGCTATGTAAAGGGCTGGGAATTCATTCCCGGCATCAATTATCCTTACTTCTTCCTTAACTGGGGCAGCCCCGCGGGCGCATTCGGCTTCACTTCCGAGCTCCCCTTCATGGGCACCGCATGGTGGATCCTCGCGATCCTCGTATTCCTGCTCTGTATCGGGCGGCTGTACCTCGCAATCGCTTCATGTATAAGGAAGATAGCGCTCAAGTCCGCATCGTGAGCTTCCCCTCCTGCGAACCCTTCGCTGTCAGGTCTTATTCTTCTCCCGGGCCATCAGGATCAGCATCAGGATGAGGACGACCGGGAATACCAGTCCGACGCCCATTCCTGCCCGGATATTGTCACCGGCATGCTGCGTGACCCTTCCTACGATCGCGGGTCCAAGGCTTCCGCCAAGGTCGCCTGCCATCGCGAGGAGCGCGAACATCGCGGTTCCTCCGGTCGGGAATTTCCTTGAGGAGATACTTATCGTTCCGGGCCACATGATGCCTACAGAAAAGCCGCATAATACGCATCCGACAAGTCCTGCAGCGGGATTGACAGAAAGCGAGGTCATCAGATAGCAAACAACGCACAATGCGCCCGAACCCAGCATGAACCCGATCAGATTAATCCCTTTGCCGTATTTCCCGTATATCACGCGGCTTATGCCCATTGTGACCGCAAACAGGCACGGCCCGAGCAGATCGCCGACCGCCTTGGACAGTCCGAGCGCCGCCTCCGCATAGGCCGAAGCCCACTGTGCCATGGCAAGCTCCGACGCTCCCGCGCAGACCATCAGGCATACCGAAGCCCAGAAAAGAGGCCTCTTCCCGAGCTGCCTGATGCCCATACCCTGCCCTTCTTCGACTATCGGTACGATGGGGCATGTCGCGAAATTGAAGATATTGAATGCCGGTATCAGCGCCCAGACGAGCGCCAGCCACCTCCAGCTGTCCATACCGAATAGTCTGAAGAACAAGGTCGAAATCACTATTGTACCTACCGAGCCCCAGCAGTAAAAGGAATGCAGCAGGCTCATGGTCGCTTCCTTATTATCGAACGGGCACGCCTCGATGATAGGGCTGACGAGAACCTCGATAAGTCCGCACCCCATAGCGTATACGGTCACGCTGATAAGTATCCCTGCGAACGCGTTCGGCAGAAGCTCCGGAAGAAAAGCAAGTCCGATAAGTCCCGCGGCGGAGCATACCTCCGATATCACGACAGCCACTCTGTACCCTATTCTGTCCACAAACTTCGCGCAGAAAAGGTCGATCAGGAGCTGCGTGAAAAAGAACACGGTCGATATAAGAGCTATGCTTCCGAGCGGAATAC
>CAJOQS010000025.1 GCA_905236925.1 uncultured Lachnospiraceae bacterium
ACGATATGATCTTCCTTGATCATATGATGCCGGGCAAGGACGGCATCGTGACGCTGAAGGAGATCAAGGCAGATGATAACGGGCTCAACCGCGAGACACCCGTGATCTGTCTGACGGCCAACGCATCATCCGGCGCAAGAGAGCAGTATGTTGCCGCTGGTTTCGATGATTATCTGACAAAACCGATCGATCCCATCGATCTCGAGGATACGCTTATCAGGTATCTGCCCGCTGACAAGGTTGAATATCTTAACGACGAAGCTGAAAACGGCAGGAATGATGAGAAAAAGACCGATATCTCGGTAAGTCTTAAGCCTATTGTCGAATCGGAGCTGATCGATGTCTCGGCAGGCATCAGGAATTCAGGCTCGGTGGATTCATACCTTTCGATGCTGAAGGTATTCAGGGATTCCGTTTTCTCGAACGAGAATGAGATGGTACGCTTCATCAGTGAAAAGAATATGCACGGATATGCCGTTCTTATGTGCAGCCTTGGCAAGACTGCCGCGATGATCGGCGCGACCGGACTTTATGAGTATACCGTGAAGCTGGAGAATGCCGCCAAGGCGGAGGATCATGCCTACATTAAGAAGGAGAACGAGGTCTTCATTGCCGAGTATCTCAAGCTTCATAAGCAGCTTTCCGCACTTGATCTGGACAGCATAGTAGTATGAGGGGCTAATTGCGCTACGGAGTTTAAAAATGGTTAATGGCAGTATAGTTTACACTAACGATAATTGCATAGGCTGCAATAAATGCATTAATGTCTGCAGCGCTATCGGTGCCTGTATTTCCGTTGAGGAAAACGGAAAGGCAAGGATCGAGGTAGACGGCAGCAAATGCGTTGCATGCGGCAGCTGTATCGATGTTTGCGTTCACGGTGCGCGTGAATATCTTGACGATACCGACCGTTTTCTTGATGACCTCAAAAACGGTGAGAAAGTATCCATACTTCTGGCTCCTGCTTTTAAGGCCAATTATCCCGAGGAATACGAAAGTGTTCTCGGCGGATTAAAGAAGCTCGGAGTAAACAGGATAATCAACGTTTCCTTCGGCGCGGATATAACTACATGGGCATATATCAATTACATCAAGGAGAATGATTTCCTTGGCGGTATCTCGCAGCCCTGTCCCGCCGTTGTTTCTTATGTCGAGCGATTTCTTCCGGAGCTTCTTCCCAAGCTGTTCCCGATCCAGAGTCCGCTGATGTGCGCTGCCATATATGCGCGAAAGTACCTTGGTGTTACCGATAAGCTTGCCTTTATCAGCCCCTGTATTGCAAAGAAAACCGAGATGGAGGACCCGAATACCCATGGGCTCGTCCAGTATAATGTAACCTTTGAGCACCTGATGCGCCATGTGAAGGAGGACAGCATCAGCGGTTCCTATACCCACAGTGATGTTGAGTACGGACTCGGATCGTTTTATCCCACTCCCGGCGGCCTTGCCGAGAATGTCAAGTGGTTCCTCGGAGATGATATATTTATCCGTCAGGTCGAAGGTGAAAGAAGGCTCTATCGCTGGCTTCACCAGAACAGACAGCAGATAAGGAATACCGAGACCCCGTTCCTGTTTATTGACGCGCTTAACTGCGATCGCGGCTGTATATGCGGCACAGCGGTCGATCCCGCAAGGGCTGAAAACGACCAGTCCCTTTATAACCTTCTGAGGATCCGCGAGGAATCTAAGAAAAACGGTGCAGGCAGCGCATGGTCGAGAGAGGACTCGCCCGCCAAGCGTCTTGAATCCTTTAACAGTCAGTTCAAGGACCTTAAGATTGAGGATTTCTACAGATCATATACCGACAGATCAAAGCAGTGCGCATATCTTGTTCCTGATGAGGAGACGATCAATGCCATCTTCATGAGAATGAACAAGAATACCGAGGAATCACGGCAGATCAACTGTACCTGCTGCGGCTACGATGGCTGCATGCAGATGGCTATCGCCATATACAACGGCTTCAACCATAAGGAAAACTGTATCCATTACGAAAAAGCCATGGTTCAGGAGCTGGCGGTCGAGAAAGCCATCGCGGAAGAAGCCACACAGGCAAAATCTGCATTCCTTGCCAATATGTCGCATGAGATCAGGACTCCTATCAACGCTGTGCTCGGAATGAACGAGATGATCCTGAGAGAGTGCGAGGACAAGAATATCATCTCATATGCGGAGAGCATAAAGGGCGCCGGATCTACGCTCCTTGGCCTAGTCAACAATATCCTTGACTTCTCAAAGATCGAAGCAGGCAAGATGGAGATCAATCCTGTTGAATACGATCTTTCGTCGGTCATCAACGATCTTGTCAATATGATCCAGATAAAGGCGGATGAAAAGGGCCTCCTGCTCAGGCTTGATCTCGATACGCATATTCCCAAGATGCTCTACGGTGATGAACTCAGATTAAAGCAGATCATCACGAATATGCTGACCAATGCGGTTAAATACACCGAAAAGGGCAGTGTATTATTCAAGATGGGCTTCGAACGGATTCCCGATGATCCGGGCTCCGTTCTTCTCAATGTCATGATCGAGGATACAGGCATCGGAATCAAGAAAGAGGATATTTCTCGACTTTTCGAGAAATTCGACAGGATAGAAGAGAGCCGCAACAGAAACATCGAAGGCACCGGTCTCGGAATGAACATTACGCAGAAGCTCCTTGAGATGATGGGCTCCGAGATGGAGGTTGAGAGTGTATACGGCTCCGGCTCCAAATTCTCGTTCAAGCTCAAGCAGAAGGTGCTCACATGGGATGAGATAGGAAACTATCAGGCGGCTTATCAGCATCATATTGAAGAACGGAAGATCTACCGTGAGAAATTCATCGCTCCGGAGGCTCAGGTCCTTGTAATTGATGACAACTCAATGAACCTTATGGTATTCAAGAGCCTGCTGAAGCAGACAAGAGTTCAGATTGATACCGCCGACAGCGGAAAAGAAGGTCTTACTCTTTCGCTTGACAAAAAATATGATATAATGTTTGTCGATCACATGATGCCTGAGATGGACGGTATCGAAACGCTGAAGGCACTCAGGTCGCAGCCCAAGAACCCGAATGTAACCACAACGGCTGTCTGTCTGACCGCAAACGCGATATCAGGCGCAAGGGAATACTATATAGGCTCGGGATTCGATGATTATCTTACCAAGCCTATTGATTCGGGCAAGCTTGAAGACATGCTGATCACATATCTTCCGAAGGAGAAGCTTAAGGTTCTTGGGGATTCGCCAGAAGAACCCGCAGCTGAGCCTGCTCGGAACGACAGCGTAAGCGATGGGGCTTCAGGTTCGGAAGGAACCGGTCAGAACCCGGCCGAAAATGGACCGGAGGCAGTATTTGCGGCACTTGAGGCCTGTCCCGAGATCGATGTTCAGCAGGGTATAAAGAACAGCGGCGGCGAGGATACTTATCTTCCCGTACTTAAGATATTCAGGGATTCGGTGAACGAAAAAGCAGCCGAGATCGAACGCTTCTACACCGAAGACAAGATTGCGGACTATGCGATCAAGGTTCACGCGCTTAAGAGCTCAGCAAAGCTGATCGGCGCGATGGCCTTCAGTGATGAGGCTCAGGCGCTCGAGAATGCGGGAAAGAGTGAAAACAGGCAGTATATCTTTGAACATCACGAAGCCTTCATGGCAGAATACCGGCGCATCGGTGAGATAGTCGATGCTGCACTCAGCGGCTCGG